>JASHRR010000568.1 GCA_030037185.1 Xanthobacteraceae bacterium
GTGCCTGTAGCCGTAATGGTGGTGCCTATATCGGTCTCCCATGACGTAGCGTCCGTTACCGCCATACGGCCCCGGGCCGCTGGCGTTTCCGCCATACTGCCCACGACCGCCGCTGATATTTCCGCCCGACGGCCCGCCGCTATACTGCCCACCGCCGCCGGCCTTTCCGCCATATTGCCCGCGGCTGCCGCTGATATTTCCGCCAGACGACCCGCCGCCGCTGACCTTTCCGCCCGACGGCCCGCCGCTATACTGCCCACCCCCGCCGCTGACGTTTCCACCGGATTGCCCACCGCCACTGCTGAGGTTTCCACCGGAGGGCGCACCGCCAGACGACCCGCCGCTGACCTTTCCACCCGACGGGGCACTGCTGCCGCCATGAATGGTCGACGCACTCAGCGTCGAGCCGCCCATGGCAACCGCGGCCGCGGCTAATCCAATCGCTATCTTACCAAGCATGATGCTCAACTCCTCGCACTCTGAGCACCCCAGCCTTTTGTGAATCAAACTCAGCGATTGTGATTGGGTTGCAGTGCGTCGATCCCCCTTGAGGAACCCGGCATGGTCGCGAGCGTTCTTACTGAGGAGATCATCGGGCTTGGGGCTGAAGAGGCAGCGGCGAAGAGCCAAAACCTATCAGTGGCCTGGTCGCTATGGCTTGGCGAGCCAGTGCTCCAACGTCCCAAACGCTCATGCCTATGCCGGAACTATCGATTATCTTTGGTTTGGTACTCGTCTGGGGCGTATTTTGTGCAGTATTTCCCAGATCACAATATGAGCCAGCCCCCGGTACCGACGCGGTCACGGGAACTGGTCCCGGTGCTGGAGCGGGTGCGGGCACAGGAACCGGCGGGTAATCACAGCCGCGTTTGGGTGCCATTGCCGGCGACGTGAAAGAAACCCGCACAACGATTCAAGCCCAGGCACGTAGCCCCGAAGACCAGTCCGATGATCTCTCCGGCCGCGCCCCGGTTCTGCGCCGACGGCCATCTGACTCTGCCGGCGGACGGACAGCGCCCCCTTTTTTATAAAATTTTTAATACAAGAAATCAGCGATTCCGTCCTGCCAGGGGCTTCGACATAGTAACTCCCACTGGTGCCAAATTTGCCGGCCACAGGTCCATCTTCAACGTAACCATTGGAGTTGTAAAAAGCGACGCGCGGTCTCGGTGCTGGTGAGCGTGCAGCGCGCATTTCCTCGTTCGAACGCCCGCGCTTCAAGCGCACCAAGCAGGGCCCGACTTGCACCGGGAAACCTTGCATCCGGTGAGACGTAGTTCAGGATTATCTCCCCAGCATTGGTGACCGAACCCACCGCAAGAACTCGAGCCGTGTTCGACCGCCACAAGCAGAGAATTGTCGAGCCGGGCTATCCACGAGGTGACGTTCTCAGCGGTCTTGTTCCTGAGCCATCACACCAAAATCGTCGGATCGTTCCCGCGATCCGCGACGCATAGCTCGATCTAGCGCCGTGTGACTTGGCAAGCAGCTGGCGCGTCCTCTGCCACGGCGTCCCTGATTTCCATTTTTCTACGCTAGCCCTCGCCACCATTGTCCCCCCAAACCGAGAGGACCTGCCCTATCTGCCCACGAGCGGATGTCGTAGTTGGCAGGGTGTCAGAGCGGCAGGTGAAAGTTGTAGGCGGTGATGGGCGTGAACGCGCGCGGTCAGTTGATCACCGCAGTGCGTGACCCCAGCACTCCAGTAACCGGACTTCGTGGGCACGGGCGGCTCGGGCCCCATCGACCATTTGCGGACAAAACCGACTACGCCTGAAGACGTGGCTCGCTGAAGACGTGGCCGTTCGACCCCGGTTCCTTTCCAGCCAAGATCGCGATAGGCTTGCTCGGCACCGCGGGGGCCTTTAGCTGAGACGACGGAGTTGCCGCTTGCGGCGCGCCGCACGATGCGGATCACGACCGAAGCTCGCATTGTTCTTAAACTTAAATAGGATCGCCAATCTTTACGGGTGAAGCGCGGACCGATATCCTTGCCAATTCGGGCCGCATCGTCTCGCGGCGTCGCGGCCGGCTCTCTTGCTTGAGGGAAGCTTGAGAGGGGAAGCTTGACAGCGGGTTCGACAGGAAGTGGCGTCAGTGGGCGCGAGTGACACGAAGAGCGGTTACGGCTGGATATCGATCGCGCTGCATTGGATCACGGCTTTAACCGTGGTCGCGATGCTCACCATAGGCATCATGTCGCAAGGTGCCACGATCGACCTGCATGCGCGTCTCGTGCATCTCCATACGAGCGTCGGCCTCGCCATGTACCCGCTTTTGTGGGGGCGCATTGTCTGGCGCTTCGTGGTCGGCCATCCGGGCCCACTGCCGCGCCAGGGGAGATTCTTCTTCGCCATCGGCAAGTATTTCCACTTCACCTTGCTCGCGGCGATCGCGGTGATGCTGGTGTCGGGCCCGCTCACGGCCTGGTCGGCGGGCGACTCGATCGGCGTGTTCGGCCTCACCCTTCCGAGCCCGATGCTGCGCATGCCGCAGGCGCACGACCTGCTGATCCACGTTCACGGCCTCACCGCATCCTTCATCTTCGCCGGATTGACCTTGCATGTGCTCGCCGTCTTCAAGCACACGGTCATCAATCGCGACGGCACCTTCGACAAAATCATGATCGCCGATCGCGGTCAGCGCCTTTAACGCAGCGGTGGAGGGACCGCGGATTGCATGGAACTTCTCAGGTGGCTTGAAGATACGGACATATCCGTGTGGATGCGCGAATCCGATTGGGGCATCCCCATCATGCTGTGCTTCCATGCCGTCGGCATGGGCGTCGTGGTCGGCGTCTCATTGATGTTCGGGGCCCGCGTGCTCGGCTATGCGAAGCAATTTCCGCTGGCCGGCTTCGATCCCTTGTTCCAGCTTGCATGGATCGGCTTCGCCATGAATGCGGTCTCCGGAACGATGATGTTCGTCGGCGAGCCGCGCCGGCTCATGATGACGGCGGCCTTCCTCATCAAGATGGCCCTGATCGTCTGTGCCGGCTTCGCGCTCTGGGCGCTCTCGAAGGCACTGGAGAACGGGGCCGAGGCGCAGGGATCAAACTTCCTGCCGCGAGCGGATGGCGCGCTGGCCGCCGAGCCGCCGATCACCCGCGCCGCGAAGGTGGCTGCCGTCCTCACTATCGTGTGCTGGCTCGGCGCCATCCTGTCGGGCCGCCTCATCGGCTACACCATCGGCCCGCCACCCCTCTGACCAGGATAGGTGCGCGGGCTTAGCCGCGGGAGACCCTACGAGGCCGCTGCTGAAATCATCGCTAGCTTTCGTTTCGCCCTACGCATCCTGCCTACCGGGTTCCCAGCAATGACTGAAAGCAATGACTGAAGTCGAGATCCTTCACCGCATTAAGGAGACATGGCTGGGCGAAATCGTGCGCGAGAGCACATGGTTGTTCGCAGCTGGCGAAACCCTGCACTTCATCGGCTTGTCGATGCTTTTTGGTGCGTTGCTCATTGTCGACCTCCGGCTGCTGGGATTCATGCGCAGCGTGCCGATGCGCGCAGCGCTCGCATTCCTGCCGTTCGCGATCATCGGATTCACGATCAATCTCCTGACCGGTATCGAATTCTTCGTGAACGATCCGTTCATGTATTGGCCGAACCCGGCCTTTCGCCTTAAGATATTCCTGATCCTGGTGGCGGGACTCAATGCGCTCTTCTTCACCCTGATGGAATATCGTCGCGTGCTTGTGCTCAAGGACGGCGAAAGCACCAGCCTCTTCACCAAGGCGACCGCCGCGCTGTCCCTGACGCTGTGGCTCACCATCATGCTGCTCGGCCGGCTTCTCCCCTCCTTCGAAGGGTCGAAGGATTTTTAGATGACAGGTTGCAAGAAGGACCATCAGGGGTCCGCGGCGCAATGCGCAGCAGCGCATGTGCCCATGGGCCCGCACTCGGCGACCTGTCTCGTCGATTGACCATAGCAGGCTCTTCCGATAGCGTGCTCACACACCAGCCGCAGCGACGCAGGTGTCCGGCCAGCGCCGCCCGCGCGCAACGCGTCGTGACGCGTAACAAGACCGGGAGGGGACCATGGTCGCGTGGTCACAGCACATTGCCAATATCGGCGCAGTTCTGACCGGCAGCCTGCTCTGCGGCACGCTCGCCTATGCGCAGACGCCTGCAACGCAAGCCCCAACTGCCACCGCCGAGACGCCGCGCATGCTCGACGGCAGGCCGGACCTGACTGGCATCTGGATCGCACCGCCTTTTGCCGCCATCAGCGCCAAGTTTGACCAGCAAGGTTCGGGAGAGGTCGTCATCCAGGGACGCGACGGAAGCGTCGAGAATTTCGAAAACGACAATGCTCTGCGGCGCCTCGGCGACCGCAACAAGCCGCTCTACAAGCCGGAATACTGGGCGCAGGTGCGTGAGAACGACGCCAACGGCAACGAACTCGATCCCGAGTTCAAGTGCCGGCTCTACGGCGTGCCGCGGCTCGGCGCGCCCGCGCAGATCGTCCAGACCAAGGATCAGGTGGTTCTACTCTATGCCGGGGGTTTTGCTGGCCAGAACACGTTCCGCGTGGTGCCGACCGACGGCCGCCCCCACAACGCGGAACGGGTCAAGCAGGAGACCTGGAAGGGCGATCCCGTTGGTCACTGGGAAGGCGACACGCTTGTCATCGATACCATCGGCTTCACCGACGAAAGCTGGCTGCACAAGAACGGCTATTTCCACAGCTTCAAGCTCCACGTCATCGAGCGGCTGACGCGCAGCGGCAATTCGCTGCGGTGGCAAGCGACGGTCGAGGATCCCGAGGTGCTGATGGAGCCGTGGACGATGAACCCCATCGTGCGGGTGCTCGATGCCCGTCCGAACGCCTTCGTGCCGGAGGACCTTCCGTGCGAAGAGCGCGACAGCCAACATTTCAAATCGAAAGTCCGCAGCGGCTGAAAGCCCATGACCCTGGAGAATCCCATGAAACATCTGACAACCGTCCCGGCTGCGGCCGCGGTCTGCTTCATGCTCGGCATAGCGCCCGGGCAATCGCATCATGCCGTGCAGGCGCAGTTCGACGTGAACAAGGTCGTCGAGTTGCAGGGCACGCTCGAGAGGATCGACTGGATCAACCCGCACACCTATATGCACTTCGCCGTAAAGGAGAACGACGAGATCAAGCATTACGCAATCGAATCGCTCGGCATCCTCGGGCTGCGCCGCGTCGGCATCGACAGCAAGAGCGCTTTCAAGGTCGGCGAGCCGTTCACCTTCACGATCAACCCGAGCCGCGACGGCTCTCCGACCGGCCTTCTCGTGACCCTCGTCTTCCCGGACGGGCGCAGGTTCGAGGTCAAGACCACCGACCCGACGATCTCTCAATAGACCTTCGCCACGAGGCGACGGTCGACGGCTGCCGCAGGGCGTGCCGCGGAATCGAACGAGGCTCAGCGATGCGTTACCGAAAGATTTTGCTGCCTGCGTGCGTGGGCGCGCTCCTCTTCGCGTCGCAGGCCGCATCGGCACAGGCCACGGACCCGAAGAAGGTCCTGGTAGCAACGGCCAACGCGCTCGGCATGGTGCGCGGCGTCGCGCATTCACTCAATGTCGTCAACATGTTCGAGTACACTGCGAGCGGCACCCTCGCCGATGCGGGTGGCGGCCAGGACAAGGTGAGCCGCATAACGGTCGGCTACGACTACGTGATCCCCGCAATCCGAGTCGACATCGAGAAGACCGTGCCGAACGGAGAGACCCGCCGCGAGGTCACGGTCGCAGCCGGTCCCCTCGCGTGGGATGAATCGACGCCGGGCATCTTTTCGCGGCGAACCAATGTGCCGGCGGTCGAGCGGCTGCGGCAAATCTGGATCATGCCGCACGCCGTCGTGCTCGAGGGCGCAAACGCCCCCGACAAGGTGAGGGTCGCGGAGCGTGATGGCGCGACAGAATTGATCGTCCCCGGGCCGGATGGCAGCGAGATCCGGGCAACGCTCGATGCTAAAAACTTCCCGACCCACGTCGAGATGAATGTCGGCGCGCAGACCTACGCTGGCGATTTCGCCGATTACAAGGACTTCCAGGAATATGGTGTGATGTTCCCGAGCCGCATCTCGCAAAAGATCGATGGGGCTCCAGTCGCCGAGTTCACGGTCAGCGAGGCGCTTGCCAATCCATATCTGATCTTCCCGCCACCGAAGGAATTGAAACCATAGCGCCGGTCCGGCGACCGGACCAGGAATCGAGCGCAACGCCTCGGCGCGAGTCGCGATCGTCGGCGCCGAGATTACCAACCGCAGTGAAGGCGGCGGCCACGGGCGGTGCGGGGCGTTGAGCGCGCGTTTTGCTCCTCGGGCGCGCTACGCAGCGGCTGAAGCGTAGCCTGCCTCCTCACCTATGTTTACCTTTAGGGAAACATAGGCCAAACCGAGCATCTGTTGTACTCTCGCGATAATCCTAATAATCCTACAGAATATGGGCAGACGAACCGCGAATCGTCTATAAGCGGGCACTGGTCTTGGCCCCGATCGCCCTCCCAGAACTCGATCGGGGCCTCTTTGTGCCTGGCCCACCATCGTGTCCGGCCCGCAACACTTCTGCGAATTCCAATGAGCTATTTTCCGCCTACGACGCGCGGTATCAACTAATGTCTCAGGGGCAGAACGTCGCCCCGATTTCCAGATTGCTTCGGGCAAGGAAATCGGGGCCGCTGCTCCCGCCGCCGACAGGAAACATGCGTTAGCGCAAGCAGCCATCAGCCCCGACACCCATTGCTTCCAAATTTTTCTCGACACATTGGCTAAGAAGTACCGTCGGCACCTCATCTTGCTGTTCGTGGACGGCGCCGGCAATCATCAAAATCAGATTCTGCCGAGCTCACCCCCCACGAAAATCTGTGGGACGAAATTCTGGAGAAAATCTTCAAGAACTATGCTCTCAAATCCATGGACGATTTGTATCCAAAAGTTGAGGAGGCCGCACTCCACATCGAACGCAATCCGCGCCATCGTCAAATCCATCACATCGTTCCCCTACATCGTTAAGTCAATCTGATATGGAATCGGTATAAGCGAACTCGCAGGATGCCCCCGATGCCGATCTCATCGGCGACTCGTCAAAGCAGCGTCTCGGTCGTCATCCAGCGCCCGCTCTTCCGGTTCCTTCAGCTTCACTAACCCGAGCCGCGCCGCACCCCAGCGGATCAAGGTTGTATTCGATGATGAGGCGGGCTTGCACCGGCGCAATCCAATTGTCCCAAAAGATACATGTATAAAGAAATTATGACAATTTGTCTTGCTTGCTTGATGACAGTGACAGTCTAATGACGGCTGCTCTCATCCCCCACTCTTGAGAGCGGTGGCCCCCGACCCTCCCCACCCCCCTATTACTGCGGTTGGGGGCCACTCTTCGTCGGCGGCCGGTACGATCAGGCCAAGGGCGCTCACGGAATTCGAGCAGCCGAAAGAGCGCGGTGAGGCCGCAGCTTGATCCGGGTCAATGCACCGGCAGAGATTGGCGCCTAATCGCAGTCGAGCCATTTGGTCGAGTGTCACCGAGCATTGAGCTCGACCGTTTGCAATGTCGGTGACGGCGCGCATCGGGAAGGCGGCATATCGTGGGGGCGCCTGAAGCCTCCACTCCATCGAAGGAGCGATATGCCGTGTCCGGCGATAGCGTTTTCAAACTGATTCAGCCAGGATGCTTTGACAATCAACTCACCGAAATCTTGCGGCAGGGCGTGCGCGCGCTGCTCGCCTACTTCGGCCTTGTCGCGGTCCGCCAGCGGGCGTCTGCGTGATCGCGAGGCTGCGGCTGGTGATCCCGGCCGCGTTTCACGCCTGCGATTCTGCCGCGATTTCTCCGAGGCGCTCGCGGCTTTGCTGGGCAAGGACGCGCCGGGGCTATCGCCAACAGCGATCGCCCGCCTCAAAGACGGTTGGCTCGACGAGTACGATTGCTGGCGGAAGCTGCACGTGCATTGCGTGCAGCGTCGCCCTGCAAAACAGGCCGATAGCGGCTTCGCGGGGCCATTGGTGCGTTTTGCCTATTAGCGGCCGCCCAAGAACAAGAAAGAGCGCCCCGTCATGGCGCGCTTCCGGTTGAACTCCCTGGCCCGCGTGGCGACTGCGTGAAAGGGCCCGCCGCGCTCTGAGGCGGTGCGGGAACCATTCCGCTTGGAAGAGTATACGAACTCGAGGGTCGCTCCCATCAAAAAACTGGTCTCCCGTAATAGGGCAAAATATGCCTTCTCTTGTCATGCGAACCAGGAGGTTTCGGCCGGTGAGCCCATCATAAAATTTGCGCGGTATTGGTTGCGGCGGCAGTAGCTCACTGTCTTTTGCTGCGCGCACGATCAGCGGCATCCGAAGCATCTGTGGAGTAGGTGGGTGTTGATAAGCTGTGAGCGGGCGGGCCGAGTCGACCGCTGAAGACACCCGTCAGGAATCCGTCAGCGCATCCTCGGCCTTGGCGTCGAGACGGCTGTGGCCGGCCTTCATCAGCTTGCCGAGGTAGTGCTCGGCGACCGTGATCGGCGGGTATTTCTCGCCCGCGCCGACGCAGCTCGGAAAGCAGCGGATCACCGTGTCGGGATTGGGGTTCTGGAAGAACACGAGCGAGATGCGGTCGCTCGGCGCTGCATCGGACGGCGGCACGGCAACGCGGTGGAGCGTCGACACCCAGCGGTCGTTCGACCAGCGCATCATCAGGTCACCGATGTTGCAGACGAACGCCTTCGGCGGAATGTGCACGTCGATCCATCCGCCGTTGCGGTGCTTGACCTGCAGGCCGCCCGGCGTGTCGTCGCCGCGCACCAAGGTCATGATCCCGTAGTCGGTGTGCAGGCCGGCACGCAGCTGGCCGGGAAGGGGTACTTCGCGCACCGCCGGATACCGGATCATGCGTGCGACGCTCGCGGCGCGTTCGAACTTGTCGGCAAAAAAACCCTCGTCTACCTCGAGCGCAATCGCCATAGCGCGCAGCACGTTCGCGGCAAGGCCCGACATCGCGTCGTAATAGGCGAGCATCACGTGGCGGAAATCGTGCGGACGCTCGGGCCAGATGTTGGACGCATACATCTGCGCGCTCACCGGATCGACGCGGGCCGCGAGCTCGGCGACGCGTTCGGGCCCGAACGCGAACGCCTCCTGGATGTCCGGCGGCGCCGCCTGGCCGAGCGTGTAGGAGAGCGAGCGGTCACCCACCCAGTTGTAGCCGCGGCTGATCTTCGCAGGCGGCCGGGCGACCTTCATCTTCTCGCCCTCCGGCAAGGCGAAGAAGTCGACCGCGTGCTGGCGCGTGGTGGTGATCTGGCTGTCGGCAACGCCGTGGCCGACGATCATGAAGAAACCGATGTCCGTGCAGGCCGCATCGATCGCGCGCGACACCGCGCGCTTTCCGCCCTCGCCGCCCTCGCGCAGCGGCGTCAAATCGATGGTGGGGATCGTGTCCGCCGTCATGGCGCAGGCCCTTTTCCCGCGGAGGGTCGCGCGTCCGACTATATCTCGCCGGAGCCGCGCCGCAATACAGCCGCTCCGACTATCTTGCATGTCGCCGCGACGGCTGCATAGTAAGGCAAGACGCGGCTTTCAAACGGCATTTCCGATGAAGCGGTCTGTCCATCGCCGAACCGCTATCGCGACGCTCGTCACGGGTGCGATGCTTGCGCCGCGTGTCCTTCGTGCGCAAATGTTTCCGAGCCGCCCCATCCGCATCATCGTCCCGGTATCCCCGGGCGGTGGCGTCGACGCGTTCGCCCGCCTGATCGCCGCCAAGGCGCAAACGCAGCGCGACGTTCGGTTCGTGGTCGAGAACCGCACCGGCGGCAACAGCACAATCGGCGGCCTCGACGTGCAACGCGCAGCGCCCGACGGCTACACGGTGCTGTTTCATGCCTCCACCCACAATTTAGCGCGTCTGGTGATGCGCAACGCGCCGTACGACCCCGTGAGAGACTTCACGCCGATCGCACTGGCTGGCCGTGCGCCGCTCGTTCACATCATCGCCAATGACCGGCCCGAGAGGACGCTCGACCGGATCGTCGCCGCGGCCAAGGCGAAGCCCGAGCACTGGTCGTTTGCGACCGCGCAGCTCGGCGCGCCCGGCCATCTCGCCGAGCTCGCGTTCAACCAATACACGGGGCTGAACTTGCCGGTCGTGGTCTATCGCGGCACCGCGCCGGCCGTGAACGACGTCACCGGTGGCCACGTGCCGATGATGATCGAAGCGATCCTCGCCCTCCTGCCGATGGTGCGCGGCGGCGCCGTGCGCGCGGTCGCTGTGACGAGCCTCAGGCGCAGCGCGCTTGCGCCGGACATCCCGACCACCGCCGAGGTCGGCCTGCCGCAGCTCGCGTTCGGCGCCTGGTGGGCGATGTGGGGTCCGCCGCACGTGCCGGCTGAGCTCGTCGCGACGCTCAACGGTTGGGTCAACGAGGCCGTCAAGGCACTCGACGCCGAGGGCCGCCTCGCGGCGCTCGGGATCGAGGCGGCAGCCGAGACGCCAGAGGCGTTCTCCAACTTCATCGTGGCCGACCAGCAGCGCAGCGCGAAAATCCTCAGCGCCGCGAAATTCCAACCGCAGTAGGACTCTTTGCAGTCCGTTGCGTTAGTGGGAACTTTGGTGTCCGCCAATGGTGGCGCAAAAAGTTGATATTACGGGAGGTCCGAGTGTGGCCCGCGCTGCGATCCTTCCTTGTCGGACCATTTCGACACGCTGGCAAGCCGGTCATCCGTCTACTTTGTGCGAATGAACCCCGACGATCGTCCGTCCGCCAGCTTCTGTGGATTCCGATACGCATTTGCCCGCGCCGTGACGGTGTAGTGCGAAGATCCGGGCACGGCTGACCTTAGCGTGGGGCATCTGAGATGGCATTGAAGGAGATCGCCTACGTCGCCACCTTGCATTCGCTGTGGTCTTGCCGGCATTCCGGCCTATTGCGGATTCTTCGTATCCGCCACCTGCCCGTTGCGGCGCCCTGCCACAAGCAAGACGATACTCGTGACGAAAACCGACCCCGCATGGGCCCATGCCTTAGAAAATCCCCCACATCAACATAAGTTTCCCCAAGTTGTGGACCTCGGTTTCTGAGCACTTCTAGAACGACTCCTTCTGGAAGGTTGGCGATTTGAGGCAGACATGGGACGTGATCTCTCGAATAAATTATCGCCACTGGCGGCGCGCTGCGGCGGATGCCGCAAACGCAGAAAATCGATTTGACAGACTAGGCGTTGAGATCAATGTCTTGGACGATGGTCAGGTTCAGATTATCTCGTTCCTCTATGCCGCGCGTTCCATCTGGAAGATAATGGCGGGCGCGCCGCATGCACCAAAGGCTAGGAGATCGTCATACACCTTCCCCAAGTCGAGTTTAAGAAAACGATCTCTCGTGATTTCTTTGCCGAGAAGCACACCATTCGTAAACACGTTCGGCATGGCGCGCCCTTCTACTTCTTCCTGACCAGCAGGACGATTATCTATCGGATAGTAGTTATAGTTAATACAATAATAACTATCTGAGACGAGAAGGGAGAAATAGCAGGTCCGATATCCGACTTAATGACCAAACGATTTTCTAGAGAGACGGGCTACAAGGTACATTATGCCACGTCTTGCCTAAAGTACGATACTGGCAACACCGATAGGATCAGCGAAACGATGGAACCATCCAAGAGATGGGCGTCGTCAAGAACGTCTCAGTCATCAAGGCCCTCACCTGCACACCTACAGCGCCCGGTCGCAAGAGCAAGGCGTTCCCAGACCCGTTCAAACGAGCGGCGCACAATGGCAGGCTGATTTTTCATAAAGTCAGGAAGAGATTGAGACGCCAAGCTCTGTTGTTGAGCATTTTTGCAGGGGCGACTCTGAGTTTGCCTGCATTCGCCGCGGACGCACGTCTGGCATCACTGCGCTCCGCTGGAGCGGCAACTCGTTCGGTTTCGCGTCGATGCCATCGCGTCCCGGCCGCTGAGAAAATTTACGATGGCGTCCTGACGGGCATGCCGGCGAGCGCATGGTGGCGGAACGCTGTCGGCTGCGATTACGACGACGTGAAATACTTTCACGCAACCGCAGTCGCGCCGCTAGTCAGGCCCGGCCCGGCCATGAGCCGATCGAGGGCTGCGGCGGCCTGCTGGCCCCCCCGGCGTAGGGCGGGCCATTTGGAGTAAAACGGTTAGTCCTCCAGTCAAGCACCTCCTCCATAAAGGAGGAGTCTTGTGAGTAGAGGCGAGGTGATCGCACCCCCCGACGATAGGCCAGTTGACACATGCTGGCATGTCGGCGGGCGCCGAAACGGCAAGAAGGCAGCGCCCGGAAGTCCACGTTGGCAGTCACCCGCCGCTTGCTCGTAAGGCATGTCGGACTCGCGAATCGGCCCGCGCTTTTCATCCTCGCCCTGAAAACGAGGTGTGCAGCGCGGAGTTTTCGACGATCAGGGCTCAAGGGGCTCGACCCTGATGATAGCAGCTCCATGGTTGTTTCCGACCCACAACTGCGAGGGATTCACCGTTTTGTCGACGTCGACGCGGCGAATGTTGGTCTTGGATGGGAGAAGATAATCGACGATCTCTCCCGTCTGGACGTTGAGCCGCGAAACATGGTCGTTACCCATGCCGCCGGTCCAGGCATAGGTGCTGTTGTCGAAAATCGCGTCATAGGGCATTGCATACCGGGTAGGAACCTTCCACTCCTGGAACTTCTCTGTCTTGGTTTCGAACACCCCGATATTCTGGCCGCGATTCTCCGCAAACCATAAACGATCCTGATTGTCGAAGTGTCCACGTCGCGGGCCGGAATTTGCGGTCGGCGTCTGATAGTAGGTGGGAATCAAGGTCTTGGCGTCCACCCTGATGATGAAGTCGGCGTTGACCTCCAGACCGTAGAAGTTGTTCTGCGAGTCTGCGGCCACGCCATAGGAGCCGTGATCTCTGGCGCCCGGCGGCTGCAGCTTGAGGTAGTCGATTTTGGTCCATTGACCCGTCGCGATGTCGACCTGGTATTCGTCTTCGGCCCCAATCCAGACCTTGCCGTCGAGATGCGTCTGCTCGGGCATGACCATGGCGATCCGGGCGTCATTCCGCTTGAGAAAGTCCGGCGCACCCCACGACTCGAATCTTTCCATCTTCGGATCGAATTTGACCAGCGAGCCCTGCATCATGCTTCCGATCCAAACCATCCCGTTCCTATCAAACCGCACGTCAAGACTGCCGGTGGGGGCTCCCGGCTTCATGACCGGAATGGGATATTCGGTCGCCTTGCCGGTCTTGGGGTCGAGCCGGCCAACATATTGCGAGCCGAAGTCCGAGTACCAGACCATTCCGCGTGAATCCATCTGCACATCATGGGGCATCGCAATCGAGCGCGGCAGGTCATACTCAGTAATGATCACGCGCGTCGCCTTGCCCCGGGGCCGAGGATCTGTCTTGAGCGGATATGACCGTTCACCGCCACTCAGGTTGATGGTGCTGATATACTGGCCAAGTGACACCTCCGCCGGTCGCGGCGCGCGGATGGTTCGGCCGAGTTGCGGCTGCGGATGCGTGGGCATGCTGCCCTGAGCCCATGTACTCATGCGCTGAACCACCTGGGCCATCTCCGCCGCATCGTGCAGAGAATTGGCAACGCGTTCCAGGGTGTGGCAGGAAACGCAGCGATAAAGCCCTTCCTTGCGTGTCTCGTTCCCCGGGAAGCTTTGCAACCACTCGCCGTTCGACAGCTGATGCGCGAGGTTCTTGGTCTTGACAAGGTTCAGATCGAGCGCAGCCGTCCGCTGCGTGGTCACCTCTACCTGCATCGGCCCGCGGCTCGGCAGCTCATATCCCACGGCTCGGATTGTCAGGGAATATGTGCCCGGTTCGAGTCTGTCCCGCGGAAAGCTGAATTGACCCTGAGTATTGCTGACGACAGTGATTGTCATCGTCGAGCCCGCCCGCTTTACGCTGACGAGCACCCCTTCCATTGCGCCTTCCTCTTGCGAGGTCACGCTGCCTGTCAGCGCTGACGCCGTTTGGGCCCTTGCAAGGCCAGTGAGCGCCAGGATCGCCATGAGCGCTCCGGTCAGGGCAGGTGAGCACAATTCAACGAACCGGCTGATCATCTTGGATCCCCCCTTCCTCGTGTGAGTTTTCCAAATGACCAAGATGATGACCAACAGAATAAGCCTTTTGGTTGGGCTCAGCAAGCAAAGACGACCTGCCGCCAACCACGAGGGGGCCGACGATCGCTGTTGTGAATGGTCTCAGCGCAGCCCCCGCGTGGCAGCTAACCGCTACTTTGTGGCGGTCTGCTAACCGATCATGCTTGCAAGAGTCGACCGCGAGCCGGATATCGCGCCGTACGGTCGAAGGCACGGCGGCCTTCATTCATTGCATTGGCGCGGCCAGCACCGAACACAGGGTGCCATTAGGTCGAGCGCCTTGGCCTGACCTCCTTGGCATCCGTCGGATTGCGCGCCGTTTCTTTAGCGCGCTTGAGGCCGTTGATTTTCCGGCTACTTGGGCGGACCAGGTAGTTCGATCGAATCATCGGCGGCGAGTACGGTGAAGAACGTGATCGAATCAACGAACCGCGCCATGTCCGGCGAATCGTAGTCGCCGTTTGCCGGCAGAACCGTCGCCTGGAGCGAAACGATGCGGCCGTTGATGAAATAGAATGCGGCGGTCGCCCGTCCGGCATTGTTTGGAAGATCGATTGTGAGTTTGCGCCCGTATTGGCGATCGACCCGGCCAAACGTGTCCATCAGTAACTTCTTGCCCTCCTGGAAAGTATATTCGGCCTCGCCGAGCAGCGTTGCGGCGTCGTTGGCCGTGTCGGTCATATCGATGACTTCCGCTTTGTATTCGATATTGTCGTCGAGAAAGCGGTAGACGACGGTGTTGCGAAGACCAGCCACCGCGCCCCGATAGGTTCCCTTCTCCACCTTGGGCTCGCCCGGTGCCGCAAAGGCGAAACCAAGAGGATGGCTGATGTAGGGCCGCCAAGCTGCCATCGCCGGCGCGGTCGTTGCCACCAATGCGCCCATCAAAGTCGCCAAGGCCGTCAAACGCATCTATGCCTCCCGTCAATTGCCTGTCCGCCGCGTACTGCGACCTGTGGAGCGGGCCATAACTATAGCCGTATCTGCAACGCAGCTCGGGGCCGTAGTCCCAAACTTACCCTGGTAACCCTGGGCTTTCTCTCCTTTCGAGTCAAAAGCCGCCTATCAACGGCATCAGCCGTTAGGAGGCGGATCGGTCCTTCTCTTGTAGAGCTTCCGCGCGAGTTTAATTATAAAACTAAATAATTGATTGGCCAACTCATTCGGGAGACGTCCATGAACCTGTCGGGTCGGCGTGACCGCACTTGCGGCAGCCGCAAGCATCAGCGCTTGCGCATCGCTCCGTCGCCATGTTTGAGGCCCAAAAGACCGTCACTTCTTGCAAGGCGCGGAGTTCGAGTAGGTCAAACCCCGTCCCCGGCTTGGTTTCATGTCGACGATGCGTCCAACACCACGTCTTGTTACCCTCGCCGTGACAGCAGACATGCTGAAGCGGCCTTCGGCGAAAGGGAGGATTGCATGACTTTGCAGCGGCGGGATTTCCTGCTGATGATAACACTGGCGGTAGCGGCTGCGACGCCGGCTTTTGGGCAAGCGGTGTCGCCCTCGGTTGTGGCAGCCGATAGCGGCAAGGAAAGCGCCGCATCCATCCCGGATTTCTCCGGCATGTGGGTCCACGGCTCCATCCCCGGCTTTGAGCCGCTGCCGTCCGGCCCCACTTCACTGGTTAACCGCTCGCGGCGCTCGATCGCACAACTGCTCCGGGATCTTGCTGTCGATTGGCTGGGCCCGGGGGAGCCGCCATCGAAAGACGGTGTGAGCAATCTCCTTGAGCTTGTCGGCGATTACACCAATCCGATCTTGCAGCCTTGGGCGGCGGAAGTCGTAAGGAAGTTCGGCGAAATGTCGCTTGCCGGCGTGGGCTTTCCGAGCCCGCGCAACCAGTGTTGGCCCGGAGGTGTGCCTTTTGTTTTTACGAGTGGTGCAATCGAGATCCTACAGCAGCCCGATAAGATAGCCATCCTTTATAACTATGATCATCAAGTCCGTCACGCGCGTTTGAACCAATCGCATCCGGCCCATGTGACGTCCAGTTGGTACGGCGATTCCGTGGGCCATTACGAAGGCGACGCACTGATCATAGATACCGTGGGGATCAAGGTCGGGCCCTTTGCGACTGTGGATTGGTACGGCACGCCGCACACCGAGGCTTTGCACGTGGTCGAACGATATCGGCTCATTGATTACGAAGCTGCAAAAGAGGGATGGGAACGGGACGCAAAAGAGAATTGGCGCGCTCAGCCACCGCCCAACTACAGGGGCCAGTACCTGCAGCTTCAATTCACGGTCGACGATGAAGGCGCGTTCACGACGCCGTGGACTGCGACCATGACTTATGGTCGTGGCCTCGGCGGCTGGGCGGAGGCGGTCTGCGCCGAAAACACCCAGTGGTACTCGGGAAAGGACGCCGCAGTGCCGCGGGCGGACAAGCCGGATTTCTGAGCGCCAGGAACTATGGGCCTGCGGCGGCGCAAAGCTTTTGCGCTGATAGTCACTGCAGCATCGTTCGTGCACATTCGATGGCCAAAAAAACTCCCGCTCGTTCCGGTATATCCACCCCCGTAACCGTTCGCTTGTGACCGGAGACATTCCTGGTCTTTGATTAGGGAACCAAGCTCGGGGACGGGTCGAAAGGGCCCAGGGTGCGATGCCGCGACGCGAGAGGGCTAACGGCGGTGCAAGCGGATGAGGGGACACTCGAAAGCAGCTCAAGGCCGCGCGCCTGACCTCTCCGCCACCGAAGCCTTGCCGGCGCTCAAATCCGTCCGCGTCGTCGACATCGACCTCGGCGACGGACCACCAAGCGATCCGTCACATCCGGCACCCTCCGCTATGGTGCTACGTGCCTTGGCATCGACAAAATCGATCCGTCCGATCCTGCCAAAACCACGCGAGATAGTCATGATGGCGCTCAGCGCACCGGCATCGGCGGCCGCGGCGGTTCCGGTGCCGCGGGCTGGAGGGGGCCCGCCGATGACTGAGGAGCGGGCTCCGGCGGCGGGGGCGTGAGTGGTAGCGTCGATGGCTGAGCAACGGGTTGCGGCGGCGGGACGGGCTTGTGCGCCGTCGCGGCCGCCGGTGGAAGCGCCGATATCCTGCGCCGGATGTCCTGCCCGGACGGGTGTAGCCTGGCGATGTCGTGAGCCATCTGCGCCTGGCCGGCGGCGAGTTGCTCGACATTTTGCCGCACGGCGGCCAGATCCTGCCGGATCGTCTCGAGCTGCTGTTGCAACTCACCAGTCGGCGCGGTTGATGTCGCCGTTTCTGATGCCGTCGACGCAACAGCTCCAGCTTGCGCAGGTGCTGCCTGCGGCGTGGACGCCTGAACGGCAGGTGGGCGCGGTTGCTCGACTGCGATTTCACGGCTAGGCGGCGGGTTCGTGGCTGCCGGCGACGACAACAACCAACTGAGCTGCGGGGCCGATTTCGCGATCACCTGCTTGGCCGTGCCGCCGTAGGACTGCCAGGCCAAGGTGGCGGCGACACCAACGCACACCGCCACCACAAAGCGGCCAAGGCCGCGCGAGGTCCGCCTACCGAGCGAGGGCCGACCGGTCGGCAACGGGTCATTATTCACATCGGCTGGGCGAAGCGTGGGGTCGAGCGACGGCTCGGTCATGCGCGGGCCGGCGGAAAAGTCGGGTCCCGGCGTGGCACGACGCCCATCCGAAGCAACGTGCGCGAGCTTTGACAGACCTTCTTCAGCGTCCGTCCGGTCTTTCGGCGCAACTAACACGACATCACCATCGTGTTGCGGATCGGCTTGCGCTTCGCTCAGCTTGGAATCCATTGGGTGACCTGTATTATCGCACCACGCCCCCCTTGTGCCGCACACAGGCATTATGGTGTGACCAAAACAAGGCGTTAGGACGGAGAGCTGAGGCGATCGATCCATGGCATTGCTCGATGCCGTGCCGGAGGATCGTATTTTCTATATTTCGCTGATGTTTGAGCTTTCACAAAGCCAAGACGAGGGGTTCCTGTTGGCGACGGCGCAACGACGGCACTTGCATCGATAGCGGCCCGGCTCGGACCAACCGCGGCAAGCAAAGAGGGCCCCGTGCGCAAGCCCATGAGAACGGCGCCAGAGCCAAAAGCCAGCATGTTATGAGATGCCGTCTTGCGACATCGTGGACAGTCCAATTTGCGCTCGTCTTGCCTGCACAGGGCCTCTCCGAAATACCGAGGCTGTTTTATAAACCCGATCGCGTCGGATTCACCAACGGGACAGCCGCTGCCCATGACGAACCGATCCGCGCCGACATGGCGTACCAGAGCAAACAACACCGAGGGATCATAGACGCAAGTTTCATAATAGAAGGACCGCAGGTAGTCGCTCGGTTTGCGTGAGATATTCTTCAGCTCTCGGGGAAATTGGTCACGTTGCGGTCCATGCGGCCCAGGTTGTGCGGAAAGTAACCGCCACGGTGGCGATCACGATCTTGAGGCTGGGATGTCTATCAATGAACCTTCATAGATGAGGGATGTCATTACCTTCACCTCCTCGACGCACTAGCCGATTGAATTCCACATCCCAATTTCTGGAACCAGAGGTCCCGAGGTCCGTCTGGATGAATCCGTGCGACGACGCGGCGGCAGTCTCCCAGAATGGTCATAACACCAATCACCGATGTTAACGTCACCATATTGCGTACAAAGGTTTACGACGCGCATGCCTAGTTGCGTGACCGCCCGGTCCATCTTACGCGCGGCAAGGTCTACGTCTTGCGGTGGCCACGTGAAGGTACCAAATAAGCGCCCTGAATAATTTACCACCCTTCGGCTGTGCGATTATTACAGCGCTCGCTCAGCGCCAAATCTATTCGTGCTTCTGCCCACGAGGTACCTTGAATGACAGTCGCTGAAGGTTAATGTCGATGCCACGGCTCCATCTCCTCGATCTGACTTTGGGGATCGAGCATTTTCTGGAACGTCGACGCGTTAGCAAGCTCGTGGCCACCATGTGGATTGGCCAAATCCCGACACCACGGTGACCCCCGAAGCACTTCACCCTCCAGCACGTGTGCGTGAAAATCGATTGTCGGTCGATGTGTAATGTTTTGCATGCCGTGGTCTCCATTGAGCTTTCGCGCCAGTCGCCGCCTCTGCGGCTAGCGCCGCGAGGGCAAAGTAGAATCAGAGTTTGCACCACCCAAATGACGCGATAGTATTAGTGACTAC
>JASHRR010000003.1 GCA_030037185.1 Xanthobacteraceae bacterium
CCGGGGCACGTCGCGCACCTATGGTCGTCCAACATCGCCCCGGCGTGCTTGAGTCAGCCGGCCTGTCTGTTGGTACCGCTTCCCCCGACTACACGGACTTCGCGGCGCTTATCGCCAGACGTTCCTGGCGATAAGGGTCAAGCTCCTGCCGTGGATTATCGTCGAGGATCATGACGGCGCGACTCTCAGCCGAATAAGGCTCCCACTTGAGGCCCGCAATGCTGGGATCGCCGGTGCGTGCGAAGGCCGCCCACATAGCGCTCATCTTGTCGGCGAGGTTCTGCTTGTCCGTCCCTGTGCCGGTCACCGCGGTCGACAGATCGATGTTGTCGAACGCATAGGCGATCTCCAGGGTGTGAGGCACCTTCAGCTTGCCGTCGCGCACCGGCGTGCGCTTCTCGAAATGATAAACATAGGCCGGAGCGCGGCCAAGCTTGGCCTTGCGCTCGGCCTCGGTTATGACATTGGCCGTCATCCACCAGTCTGCCGAAAGAAGCTGGTAGACGAAGGTATTGTCGGCGTCCGGGCGGTTCTTCCGATAGGCGGCGATCAGGCCGGCCGCTGCCGCGTCGGCGAGGCCGGTGTAGCGTTTGACGTGGCCGAGCAGCGCTGCGTCGTCGATCGGGTCGAGCGGCGTGTCGGCAAAGAAGGTGCGTTCGGTGAGATTGCTGCCGAGCAGCAGCGGTACCTCAGCCGACACCGCCGGCGCTTCGGGATCGAAGGGGTGGTGCGGCAGCGCATGGCCATCGACGACGGGGCCGAAACCGAGCGGCGGGCGCGCCGCTTCGAGTGCAGCCAGGATGCGCGCGACCGGCACGTCTTGAATCCGGTCAAGATCACCGGCATCGATGCCCAGCTGGTTGAGCAGAGCGCGCGCGGTCGCGGCTGCCGCGTCGCCGGTCATGCCGCGCAGCGCTACCCCGCTCTGTGCGATCGCACGATGAAACAGCCCCTTGGCCGCCGGCATGGCCATCAACGTTGACACCTTGCCGCCACCGCCGGACTCGCCGAACACCGTCACGTTAGAAGGGTCGCCGCCGAAGTTTGCGATGTTGTCGCGTACCCATTCCAGCGCCGTCACGATATCGAGCATGCCGGCGTTCCCGGAGCCGGTGAATTTGGCGCCCCCGATGCTCGACAGATCGAGGAATCCGAACGCGTTGAGCCGGTGATTGACGGTCACCACAACGATGTCACGCTTGCGCGCAAGGTTCGAGCCGTCATAGCGCACGCTGCCGCCCGACCCCACCGCGTATCCGCCGCCATGAAACCACACCATCACGGGTCGCTTGGCGGTGTCGACGGCGGCGGTCCACAGATTGAGGTAGAGGCAATCCTCGCTCATCGCCCCGTAGTCGAGATCGACCGCCTCCTCAGGCATCAGGCCTGGCGTCGGCGGCTGCGGACAACGCGGACCGACCCGCGTCGCGTCCCGCACGCCGCTCCATGGCGCAGCTTTCTGCGGCGGCATGAAGCGGCCGGCGCCGCCGGTCGGCGCTCCGTACGGAATACCTTTGAAAATCCGGACCGGCCCGTTGGCATACCCCGCCACCTTGCCGGCCGTCGTTTCGACGATTGGTCCGCGACCTGTGAGCGCCTGCCCCTGCGCGCGCGCCGCGAGCGCGCCGAGGCCGGCCGCCCCCCCGGCCAGCAAACATCGCCGATCCATCCATCCGGCTCCGCGTCGAGAGCCTTTCATGGCCTGTCCTCCCGGCCGATCGAATCAATTTCCCGCGGGCGGCGTTGTCGGGGCCGTGGTGACCGGGGCCACGCGCGGCTGCAGCACACGACCGTCTTCTTTGATGACCTTGACCCAGGCGGCGGCCGGGCGCCCGTCGCGCATCGGCCGACCCGTCACCGTCACGTTGTCGCCGGGCTTGAGATCGCTTTTCTTGATGCCGGCGCGGAAAAGTGTGCTCGGTCCCTCGGCTTCGAAGCCCCAGTCGGTCGTGGTCTGGTCGGCATTTGTCACCGTAACCCACAGCCAGGAGTGCGGATTGGTGTACTCAAATTCCTTCACCACCCCCTTGAGGGTGACGGTCTTCTCCGGCTCGAACATGGCGCCGGAGTGATGCGCGCTCGCCGGGCAGCCCAAACTCACCAGAACGCCGGCTGCGGCGGCAATCGTCACGATCGATCGTTCAGTCATATCGGTCCTCCTCGTTTCGCTCGCTGCGCGAACGCCAACTTTACGCGTTCCTTTCGTATAGTATCGCGGGCAAAGCCATCGGGTCCGGCCTTCCGCGGGCAGATGACAGCTCCGCGTGCCCCTAGGGTAGAAAGGAATGGGCACGGCGCGCAAGAGGCGCCTTGCCGGCCGTTGTGATGCCAAATCGCTTCGAAAATCCGCACTAATTCTCAGTCTTGTTTTTCACGATCGGGCCAGCGCCCGGCCCGGGAAGAACATGCCGCGTAAATCCTTCCTTGGTCTGGAAGACCTCGTTATTTGCGTTCTCCTCGCACACCCAGCTGCGGATGCGCAGGTCGGGCGTGGTGACCCTGGAATAGGTCTGCACGACATGCCACGGCTTGACCAGCGACGGCGGGTCGTAAATCGTTACGTCCGCAGCGATTGTGTTCTGGTCGACCTTGCGCCAGCGCTCCACTGTCTCGACCTGACCGGTATAATCCGGCTGGCTGCGCTGATACTGACCGGCCATCAGCTGGGTCGTGTGGATGACGAGGCTATCCCCATCCCAGAAGCCGATCGAATCGCCGTTCCACAGCGGATAGGCCTCATCCTCCGGCGTGTGGCCTCGCCCATCCGTGTAGATGCGGCGGATGTCGTTGACCATCTCGTTGATGAGAAGGGTCTGTTCCGGCCTGAGTATGAATTCCCGCAGGAAAGGCTCGGTCAGCCAGCGCGGATAGCCAGGGGGAATGCAATTGCTGATCGGATCCCATTCGATTCCCTTGGCAACCCGCTCCAGTTTTTCCTGGTGCTTGCGGGCAAATTCGGGCGTGAGCTGCGCCGTTGTCTGCTGCAGCGAAGGTTGCGCAGGATCGAACTTGAGACCGATGCCCGGGGTGCGGGTCCATATGCCGGTCCAATCCGGCAGCTTTTCCCAAGTGATTTTGGTGCCGCCGTTGGCCTTGCGTTTGAGCGCCTCGAACTGTTCGGTCGAGTTGCGGTAATCCTGCGCCTGCGCGCCGGCGGCAAGCAGAATGGACAAGGCGACAACAGCGAGGCCAAGGCGGGTTGCGGTATCACTCACGTTTTTCCTCCCTGCCGCGGCTCAACTCCTACGGTCGTCGATACGTTTGATGACACGAATCGCAAGCCCGCTGCAAGTCTGCTGCCAGGGTCTTGAATTGCTCCGCGGTCGCAGCAAAGCTCGCGTCGAGCGCCGTTTGTGAGGCTTGTTGGGCGCGCGCGACGAAATCGCCGTAGTTCTCCCACACCGTCGGGAGCGCCAGGGATACGTGCGCCGGATCGTCCTCCGCAAGCGTTTTTGACCACCTGTTGGTTTCGACCGGAAACAGATGCGGGAACGCCAGCAGCATGGTCGAAATCAGGTCGGCATGTTCGCGAGCGTCATTAAGGCTGAACGTGCCGCCGTCTTC
>JASHRR010000569.1 GCA_030037185.1 Xanthobacteraceae bacterium
ATAGCAGGTTATTTTTGAGTTTGTCAGCTACAGCAATAACTTACGTCATGCAGTCGGGCCATAAAAAAGGCACCTGGGACGCTCACCCGACACAAACGACAACGGCCGTTTGACGTGCACGGCGAGGCCTCGTACCGCGCCTCAATGAGTAACGACACGAATGATTTCGTCCATCTATTCTGTGGAGGCTGGCGACGCGATGGGAACCGGGAAGCAGTGTTGCGTTATCTCGGCTGACCTCTCAGGGTCCCCTCCCCTGCACGGTAGGCTCGAGCTTGCCCCTGACATACTCGGCCAACCCTTGGCAGCTTGCAGACAAGATTGATCAGTTGGACCGCCCTTGGCGCAACCTTCGATGGCCTTCAGGCCCTTGTGCTTTCACTCGCCGTCGCTAACCTCGACCTGCACTGCCGTGCTCCCCGACCAACCGGCCTTGGCAGGAGCGCCCAGGGCAAAAACACGAAGCAGGGGCCTGACGACAGACGAGGACGACGCCATGGGGCAGGGCATTGCAACGAGCAAGGTGCCGGAAGTCACGCTGGTCTTTTGGATCATCAAGATCCTGGCGACGACACTCGGCGAAACCGCCGGCGACGCGGTTTCGATGTCCATCAATCTGGGTTATGCGGTCAGCAGCTTTGTGTTCGGAGGTATCTTCGCGGTCGCGGTCCTTGCGCAAATTCTCGCAAGGAAATTTTATCCGTTTCTCTACTGGTTTGTCATCGTCGCCACCACCACGGCGGGCACCACTATGGCTGACTTCGCCGATCGCTCGCTCGGCATAGGGTATCCGGGCGGCGCTTCGCTGCTGTTTGCTCTGCTGATGATCTCGCTCGCTGTCTGGTACTGGTCGGAGGGATCGATCTCGGTCAATACGGTTTCGACGTCCCGCGTCGAAGCATTTTACTGGGTTGCGATCCTTTTCTCACAGACGCTCGGCACCGCGCTTGGCGATTGGATGTCTGACACCAACGGCCTCGGATATGATGGCGGAGCGTTGTTGTTCGGCGCCGGCCTCGTGCTCATTGCGGGGGCCTATTTCTTGACCCGCACCTCGCGAACACTGCTGTTCTGGGCGGCTTTCATTCTGACCCGGCCGCTTGGTGCTACGCTCGGAGATCTGCTTGACAAGCCGCTCGATGATGGCGGTCTCGATTTCAGCCGATTCTATGCGTCTGCCATCCTTGCTGCCGTCATCATTGCGTGCGTGGCGCTGCTGCCGCAGCGCGCGGGCCGGCACGTTGGCAAGTCCGAAGCGACGCAGGCTTAACTGCACGACGTCCACGAGATCTGGCGCCGCGGGCGTGGACGAGCCCGCCGGCTTGCGTTCCTGGTCGCGCGCCGGGATTCGGCGACCGACCTTGCCTCACGGCTTGCGAGCCGGCGCAGGCGCCCGCCGGTCCTGCGCATCGCGTTGCCAGAAGGTTCTCAATCATTTTTTGCCTGAGGCGCCAGCACTCAGCCCGTGTTTGGCGTCGCCTGGTGCGGTCCGGCAGCGAGACGCATGAGACTGTCGCGTGCCAGACAGTCAGCGTGATGCCCGCCGAATGGGGCATCCGGCAACACCAAAGCTCTCGGGTCGCGATGTCGGTGGTTGCAGGATCGTCCCGTTTTGCGGCCCCCCACAAGGTCGTCTGACGACGCCGCGACAGAATATCGGCCCTATCCCGCCAAAAAGTCGAAATCGCAGCCCTTGTTGGCCTGGGTGACCCGTTCCGCGTAGAGCCGCGCATAACCGCGCGCCGGTTTGGCGGGCGGCTTCCAGAGGGCGCGGCGTTTCGCGAGCTCCGCCTCATCGATCTCAACGTTAAGGCGACGATTGCCGGAATCGAGCGCGATGATTTCGCCATCGCGCACCAGCGCCAGCGGACCGCCTGCCGAGGCTTCGGGCGCAACGTGCAGAACCACGGTGCCGAACGCGGTGCCGCTCATGCGGGCGTCGGAAATCCGTACCATGTCGGTGACGCCCTTGGCGCCGAGCTTTTTCGGAATCGGCAGCGCGCCCGCCTCCGGCATGCCGGGCGCACCGATCGGCCCGGCATTGCGCAGCACCATCACGTGCTCGGGTGTGACCGGCAGGTCGGGATGATCGATCCGATCGGCGAGGTCCTGAAGCGACTCGAAAACCAGGGCCGGTCCCCGGTGATGGCAGAGTTTTGGCGTCGCGGCCGCGAGTTTGATGGCCGCGCCGTCGGGTGCGAGATTGCCGGAGAGCACGGCGATTGCTTCACCCTTGCAGATGGGGCGATCGAGGGGGCGCACCACTTCGTCATCGACCCACGCCGGCCAGCGCGCGATGACGTCGCCAAGGGTCTCGCCGTTGACGGTGGGGAGCGAAAGGTCGAGCTGCTCCTGCAGCCGCCGCCACAACGCCGGCAGGCCGCCGCCGGAGTGGAAATCCTCCATGAAGAAACTGCCGGCCGGCTTGAGATTCAACAGCACCGGCGTTTCGCGGCCGACCGCATCGAGCTCGGCAAAATCGTAGGCGAGGCCGGCACGCCCCGCGATGGCGGCAAGATGGACGATCGCATTGGTCGAACCGCTGGTGGCCTGCAGGACTATCGATGCGTTGCGCAACGCGGCGCGGCTGATGATCTGGCGCGGGGTCGGTCCGCCCGCAACCGCCATCTCGGCGGCGCGCTTGCCGGTCGCCTCGGCGATGCGGATGCGATCGGACGAGACGGCCGGGGCGGTCGCGGCGCCCGGCAGCGTAAAGCCAAGGGTCTCGGCAAGGCAGGCCATGGTGGATGCGGTGCCCATCACCATGCAGGTGCCGGAGGTCGGCATCAGCTGGTCATGAGCGCGGTCGAGATCGGCGCCGGCGAGTTTGCCGGCCCGGAATGCGGCCCACAGCCGGCGGCAGTCGGTGCAGGCGCCGAGCCGCACGCCCTCGTGCCGGCCGGCCAGCATCGAGCCCACCGGCAAGAGGATGACCGGCATGTTGGCGCTGATGGCGCCCATGAGCTCGGCGGGAATAGTCTTGTCGCAGCCACCGAGGAGGACGACGGCATCGACGGGCAGGGCTCGCACCATTTCCTCGACATCCATGGCCATCAGGTTGCGCAACAGCATGGAGGTCGGAAACGAGAACGCCTCATGCAGCGATATCGTTGGAAACACGAAGGGCAGCGCGCCCGCAAGGCGGGCGCCTCGCGCCACCGCCTCAGCGAGCCGGCCGGCAGTGGCGTGGCAGGGATTGAAATCCGACGCCGTCGACAGAATGCCGACAATCGGGCGATCAAGCGCCTCGTCCGTGAAGCCTGCCGCTTTTAGAAAGCCGCCGCGCAAGAACAGCGCGAATTCCTCATCGCCATATTGGGCGAGACGCGACCGCAATCCTTTTTTCATTCTGGGACTCCGACCAACGCAGATTGCCGCCCGCGGCGGGCGCTGAGCCCGCCTCGCAGAGCGGCGTCACATTGCGCGATCGGACCGCTCTGCTCAACGGCAAAAAGCAGCGGCTTGATTGTTCGCAACCAATCCATTCATGGTGCTGCGCCGAACGATCGCGTTCGGCTCCCGCCCCACAGCCCTGCGACCGACCTCGCCAGAGGATGTGCCCGCCCGGACAGGGGATGCCCGGGCGGGTCTATCAGATCGATGCAGGGTGGATGGGGGGCGCAGCATCGATCGGATACACGAACTTTTTTACCTCGAGTCCGGGATATCGGTCTCGACAGACATTGGTGTTGCGGGGCTCGGGAAAGGTTCAAAGATTTTTTGAAAATGTTGACCTGATGGCGGGCATCACGCATTTTGCCCGTAACTCAAAGCGGTTAGGCGCAAAAAGCCGATGCCCGCCGCTGGCCTAAAGGCGGCGAGCCATCCGGATTACAACCGAAAAAATGTTCCAGGAGGAAGATTCACCATGGCGACATCCAACAAGGTCATCATCACCTGCGCGGTGACAGGCTCGATCCACACCCCGACGATGTCGCCCTATCTGCCGATCACTCCCGAGCAGATCGCCGAGGCTGCGATCGCGGCTGCGGACGCCGGCGCCGCGATCGTCCACCTGCATGCGCGCGATCCGGACACCGGAAAGCCCGATCAGCGCCCCGAGGCATTCGCCGCGTTCCTGCCAATCATCAAGCAGCGCTGCAATGCGGTGATCAACTTGACTTCGGGCGGCTCGCCCACCATGCGGGTCGAGGAACGCGTCAAGCCGGCCCACGTGTTCAAGCCCGAGGTCGCGAGCCTCAATATGGGCTCGATGAACTTCGGGCTGTTTCCGATGCTCGGCCGCTACCAAAGCTTCAAGTTCGACTGGGAGGAGTCCTACCTTGAGGGCACGCGCGACCTCATCTTTCGCAACACCTTTCGGGACATCGAATTTGTGCTGAAGACCTGCCAGAACAACGATACCCGGTTCGAGTTTGAATGCTATGACATCGGGCACCTCTACAGTCTTGCGCATTTCCTCGAACGCGGCCTCGTCAAGCCGCCGTTGTTCGTGCAGTCGGTGTTTGGCATCCTGGGCGGCATCGGCGCCCATCCGGAGGACGTGTTGCATATGCGCCGCACTGCAGACCGCTTGCTCGGCCGTGAGAATTACCGCTGGTCGGTGCTCGGCGCCGGGCGCAACCAGATGCCGATCGCCGCTATCGCGGCCTCGATGGGCGGCAATGTGCGGGTTGGCCTGGAGGATTCACTGTGGATCGGCCCCGGCAAACTTGCCGAATCAAACGCTGAGCAGGTCCGCAAGGCGCGGCAGATCATTGAAGGGCTGGGGCTTGCGATCGCGAGCGCTGACGATGCGCGGGAAATCCTGTTGCTGAAGGGCGGCGAGAAGGTGGCGTTTTGACGTTGGGACCGCCATGTGATCCGGCCGTGCGGAACCAAGCGAATTTCAGTCACCGATGAGCGGGATCGCCCCCGAGCT
>JASHRR010000004.1 GCA_030037185.1 Xanthobacteraceae bacterium
GACGCCTGATAGAATCGGATCCGGCGTTCCATGCCGAGGATGCGGATGGCTTCGAGCAGGCGCAACGTCCCGATTGCGTCGGCGTTCGCCGTATATTCCGGGGTTTCGAAACTCACAAGCACATGGGACTGGGCGGCCAGATTGTAGATCTCGGTTGGCTGAGTCTCCTGGACGATGCGGATGAGATTGGTGGCGTCGGTGAGGTCGCCATGATGCATGAAAAACCGCGCCCCCTTCTGGTGGGGATCCACATAGAGGTGATCGACCCGCCCGGTGTTGAATGAAGACGACCGCCGTTTGATGCCATGGACCGTGTAGCCCTTCTGCAGCAGCATTTCGGCCAGAAGTGCCCCGTCCTGGCCGGTTATGCCAGTGACAAGAGCGATCTTGGCGCCGCGGTCAGCGCCGTTGCCTTGCGTCATGTGCCGAAGCTCCTCTATCCCTCCAAGAAAAGTGTTTACAGGAATGAGCTTTTCGAGCCAAGCCATTCCCAATGGTGAAGAACAGGCCGTTAATGATGGTAAAGAACAGAAGAAACGTAGGAATTGGAGCGCGGCGGAAAAAAGCGCAAGTGCAACCCCGCCGATGCCACAGCAGTCCTCCCACGGTCCGCGACGGCAGCGCCGGCGAATACGGATTCGGCCAAAAGTAAGTTCTCTCTCTGTGCGATCTCATTCATTGGCAATCGTGGCCGAGCACCCCGACGTTTACGACTTCACTCGCCCCCGGCGAGCTTCCTCCCGCCGTTGGCCGGCCGTTCCACATTGCACTTGCACTATGCGGTCCGAAACCCGCGAAAATCGCGGCCCCTTCCTTACGGCTGCCAAGTGGTCGCCCCATCCATCGCAATGGGTTTAAGTGCATCATATTCGAATACTGATGATCGTGGCTCTCGATGTTGTCGGTCGCATTTTTCACGGCGATCCCGATGTTGAGGTCGGTTTCGGCAATATCCTGTAAATTGACTCTGCAATAAGCTCCTCCTCGATCATGGCCGACGATAAGACTGCCCTCTATTTGGGTGCGACGAAGCTACCCGTAGTTCGAACGAACGCGCGCGTTCCTGAGAATTCATCGGCCGGCGAAGACGGCCGAAATGGTCGAAGTTTCGAGACGAAGCCAGGGAATATCCGGTCGTGAGACCCGTGAATTCCACATCCCGGGCCGGCTAATAAACTTCTGTCGAGTGCGTCTTGGCCAACGCATCAGGCCTTCGTTTCCTTGCATGATGGCCACGCCGGAAATAATCCGCAGAAGACGCGCTGTCCTCTCACCACTCATTGATGCGCCGGCTCTTCCGGCGGTCCACCGTGTTGGCAGCGCGGATAATCGTGGATGCTTTTCAATACTGATTTCGGCGTCATTCGCATCGTGCGGGCCGACGTCTGGCGCACGACATTGGTGTTCCGAAGCGGGCTGTCAACGATGACGGAGGCTAGGGAGGCTTAGTCGCTGGCAAGTTCGCCAGCATTGTTCGAGCGGCGCTCGTATCGGCAGGCTCGGCGGGCCTGGCAGCTTGATCGCGGTAAAAGCGGAAAACGTGCCGCGCGTCTTGCCGGCGCTCACGGGTCGCATAACTGCCAAAACATCCCCCCGTGCGCAACCCGGTGAGGGCGGGATTGTGGAGGGCGGCCGAAGCAGCGCGATTGATTCGCGGGGAGGGAGGGCCGCAACCAGCATCCCCCCCGATTGCGCGCAAATGCGCGTCCCTGAGAGGGGCGCAGCCGCTTGAGGCCCTGCGCCGTCTGTGCTCGTGTGATCTCCCCTCGAAAAGGAGCGCGAAGGCAACCTGACCGTGCGCCGCGTGATGATACCCTCTTTCATTGAATCACGGGACTTTTCGCAGAGTCCCATCCTTATCGTGCCATACATGTGGATCGGCGACTTCGTCCGCTGTCACACGGTCGTTCGTCTGTTAAGCGAGCGATTTCCCCGACGGCCGATCGATATGCTGACCACGGCGATGGTTGCGCCACTCGTCGACTACATGCCGGGCGTCCGCAAGGGCATCGTATTCGACCTGCCCCGAAAACGCCTCGCGCTTTCGCAGCACCGCACCCTCGCCGAGCTGCTACGCCGGGAACGCTACGGCGACGCGCTGATCATGCCGCGCACGTGGAAATCCGCCCTGGCGCCGTTTCTCGCCGGAATTCCACGCCGCACCGCATTCGTGGGCGAGATGCGTTTCGGCCTCGTCAATGACCCGCGCCGCGGTGAAAAGACGCTGCCCCGCATGGTCGACCGCTGCGCCGCGCTGGCGCTGCCGAGGCATGCAGCGCTGCCGCAGAACTTGCCGTTGCCGCAGCTCGTCGTGCCGCGCGAAACTCTGCCGCCATGGCGCGCGCGGATGAATCTTGCCGACAGCGGACGGCCGGTGGCGGTGCTGGCTCCTGGCGCCGTCGGACCGTCGAAGCGATGGTGGTCCTACGGGGCACTGGCAGCGCGTCTTGCCGAACTGGGCTTTGCCGTCTGGGTCGTGGGCGGTCCCGACGAGAAGGCTGTTGCGGCCGAAATCATCCGCGGCGCACCGCATGCCCGCGATCTCACGGGCGCCGATTTGCGCAACGCCATCCTGGCTCTGGCGGCAGCGACCGTGGCGGTATCGAACGATTCCGGCCTCTTACACGTTGCTGCCGCCATCGGCACGCCGGCGGTCGGGATATTCGGGCCGACCAGCGCCTGGCATTGGGCCCCGCTCAATCCGCTGGCCGCCGTGATCGAGACAAAGAGTGACGTCCGATGCCGGCCGTGCCACAAGCCCACCTGCCGCCTCGGACATCACCGTTGCATGCGCGATATCCCGATGGAACAAGTCGAGGCGGCCGTGCGGGGCGCGTTCACGCCCGCCATTTGACGATCCCGCCGCCGCCTTCGGTTCTAGCGCCCGATTCTGCCGACAATTGCCGCGCGTGAGCGCAATCCGGTTTCGGCAAATTTATGCACCCTGTGGGTGCGCTTATGCCGGGCCGTCATCCCGTCAAGAAGAAGGCGATTGATTTCGTGCGAGGTTGGGGCAACAGACGCCAAGCAGCTTGGCGCCGCGCGTGGTGCTTTCAGGCTCAATGCGCGCATATTCGCCGGATCGGGCGATTTCTGCAGGTACCCACCAGCCTAGTGATCTCGTTCGTTATGTGAGGTCCGCAAACATGCAGATGTTCGGCCAGGCCCCGCTTAAGGCGCCAGATAGCGAGCAGAGCGGCGAGTTCCACGCCACCCAACCCGATTGAGCGCGCGATGGCGCCGCCGGAGCGCCCGCATAGCGGCGGCTGCCGCCAACAGTTCCGCGACCAATTCGCGAAACTCGCAGTCGCTAAAGTTCCGTCGATCCAGCGATGTTTGTCTTTTCTGCCGACCTGACGAGGCAGCCGAGGCGGGCTGGTCTTCTCTGTGCTATCGGATTGAGTGGCAACAGGCGCTTTAGCATCAGGCCCGCTGATGGCAACACCCGCGCACCATCGCTTTGCAACCCGCATCGAACAGCCCACCAAATGCCGCGCGCCGAGTATCTCGCTTCCCTGGGCGACGGGCCGTCGCGTCTACTACGGCGGCGAACGGGTTGCCGACGTCACCGCCCATCCTGCCCAACACCGCCCGGTCGTTCGCCCGCATC
>JASHRR010000570.1 GCA_030037185.1 Xanthobacteraceae bacterium
TGGAATGTCCAAACGCCCCGCTATGGTGGCGGCGATGCCCATGTTGTTCGCGGTGTACGGCCCCGCCCTTGCTGGGGAGCCGCTGACGCAAGAGCAAATCATCAACGCCCTGACGCCGGCAAAGACCCGCAGCCTCACCTTGACGCCCGCCGAGAACGCCGCGACGCCGGAGCCACTCCTCGATTCTGTCAGGAATCGCCCGGCTCATTCGCTTACGCCCGGCGAGCGCGAGCAAATCGCCGCCCTTGCCGCGACCCGGCCAAGCATCGACATCGAGATTAACTTCGATTTCCGGTCCGCCAAGATCAGCCGAGCCGCCGCGACCGCGGTCGATACGCTCGGGAAAGCACTTGCAAATCCGGATCTGAAGGGATCGACGTTCGTTCTCGCCGGGCATACCGACGGCAAGGGCAGCTTATCCTACAACCAGGAGCTCTCCGAGAAGCGCGTGGACACGGTCAAGCACTACCTCGTCACTCATTTCAAGTTGCCGCCGGCAGGCCTCGTGGCCGTCGGTTATGGCAAGACCAAACTCAAGAACGATGGCGATCCATTCGGCCGGGAAAACCGCCGCGTGCAGGTTGTCAATATGTCGGACAACAACTGAATACTGAATCTGCCGGCCTTGAAATCACCGGACAAGCGTAACGTTCAGCCCGCGGGGGACGCTTGCTCAACGCGAGGTACTCGTCTTCGCCCCTGCCTGCAAACCGACCAAACGGCCGCTGCGGGCAGAACCGCGACGCCTTCGTGGCGCCAGTTGTTTGGTATGTCTGGCCGCCCCCTCGACTGTTGGCAAGTTCAGGCAAGATTTTCGCGATGTGCTCGATAAGGCTGAGGGCAACACCGCATTCCCCAGACGCAGGCCCGAACAAATGTCAGCACAGCCCATCAGGCCATCAATGCACAGTTGGTGACGGTAAGTGCCGTATAACGGGGTTTCGCGCTGGAGCAAGAGCCGGCCGCGCGGAAGACTCCACGTTCTTGTAGAGGACGGTCCCCCGTTCTAGCGCGTTCGCCGCCGGGCAGGTCAAGTTCCACACAACACCTGATCGACCGTAATCAAGCCGCACCTCGCCATCGACTGTCTGCTTCACCATCGAGGTGGTCACCGTGCTGCCGAATCCGCGCCGCTTCGGCGGTGAAACGGGCGGGCCGTTGAACTCAGTCCAGCTCATCGCGAAGACACCGCCGTCAAGGCGCCAGCAGACTTCCACACGGCCGGTGTCCACAGATAGCGCGCCGTACTTGCCGGCATTGGTCGAAAGCTCATGAATTGCAAGACCGATCGCTTGGGCAGCGGCCGCGTTTAGACGCACAGACGGGCCGTGCGCTGTGATCCTGGACTCGACGAGATGGGCAAAATGGGCGAGCTGGGCACGCACCAAATCCTCGACATCAACTCCTTGCCACTCGTTCCGGACCAACAGGTCCTGATTGGCCGCAAGCGCTTGGATGCGCTGAGTGAACTGCTCGATAAAATCTTCAGGCGCAGGAGCCGCGGTCTGGCGGGCGATCGCCTGCACGAGACTGAGCATGTTTTTGGCGCGATGATTGACCTCGCGCATTAGAAGGTGAATCTGCTCCTGGTGAGCTTTCTGGTCGGTCACATCTTGAGCAATGCAAACAAACAGACGTCGTCCATCAGATTGAATTGCGAGGGGAGAAGAAACAAAGCTCCACAGACGTTCGCGGCCATCCCTCGTGCGGATCATCCGTTCCGTCGACCGGGCCTTCGGCTTGGTTGAAATGATCACGACCCGGCGGAACCGTTCAAGCACGTCGCCCGAACGCTCCCCATAGGCTCGAATCATCCAGTCCTCCACACGGCGCAACTCCTCTTTCAAATAGCCACTTTGTTCAAGCCAACTTTGGCTTATCGCGATGATTTGCTCCCGATCATCGAATAGGCAGATTGGCAATGGAGAGTGGACGAGCGAGGACCTGAAGCACTCCTCATTCTCGCGTAATTCCCGCTCAGCCAGCTTACGTGCGGAAATGTCCTCAATCACACTGACGAAATAATCAATTGAGCCATCGCCTTTACGTACGCAGCCGACCGTCTTCCTGCCCCAGACTATCGCGCCGTCCTTGCGAAGGTAGCGAGCCTCGGCGTCATAGCTGTCGATCTTTCCCTCGCGCACAAGCTGGACCCGGGCAAGATCAGCGGCGAGATCGTCCGGATAGGTCACGTCCTGGTATGACTTGGCGATCAGCTCGTCGACCGAGTAGCCGAGAATACGGCACAATGGCCCGTTAACCCTGAGCCACCTGCCGCCGTCAGCGACGTGCGCGATGCCAACTGCGGCGTTGTCGAAGGTGGCCCGCAACCGCGCCTCGCTGTTGCGAGTCAGTGCAAGTTGCAGCTCGCGATCGGCAAGACGCGCCTCCGCCGAAAGTGCCGCCGTTTTTTCGACCAGCGCACTATCAACGAGGCGACAAAACGCCTCAACACTCAGAGCTGCGACTACCGCGTAAATTTGTATGGCCAGCAGGTCGATCGCCTGGGTCACTTTCAGCAAGTACACGGGCTGGTGGTAGAGCAGCGAGGCAATGCTGGTTTCTGCCACAGCAACGAAGCCAGCCGTGCGCCCCAACACGCTCGCCGAGGCCACGACCGCGACAAAGTAAAGTAGGAATGGTGCACCCGGGAAATCGCCCGCGGCCGGCAGCTGCAAAGCGGTTGCCATTGCTACAGCGATTGTTGCGAGCCCAATGCGGGCGAGCAAATGCCAGGACCGCGCGAGCGAGATCCATTGCAGCATACGATCCTCCGTCTCGCCGCATTTAGTATCAAGCACAGTGGAAGCAAGGCTGCGTCAGGGTGACGGCAGGCCAATGGAGTTTGCAACAAAGACCGCTAAGCCTGGATTGAGCGTAAGCGCAAAAGGCTCCTGAGTGGGCCGCGCCACTCACCGACTACGTGCTGCCCTGACCACATATAGGACTATAGTCCTTGGCGTGGGGCGGGCGCGGGGCACTGTTTCGGGACGGTCTCCTTAAAAAATCATTAATAATTCTTGGGTATCATGATCGGCCGGAGGGTCGGCGGCCATGCAAATTCGTCCATTGATGCAACCTGGAGCGTTCGGACCTGAAGCGATCGCGGCCATGGGCGAAGCTCTCGAAGCCGCTCTCAAAGAGCTTCAACACACCGGGCCGACTGACGTAGTGCGTGAGATCGTGGCCGGTCGAATTATTGGAGCGGCGAGACTCGGCGAGCGTGATCCGGCTCGCTTGCGGGCGGCTGCCCTTGGTGGCGGGCGGTTGAGGCCGTCAGGCCCGATACGGGACCGGTGGCCGCAGCGGGGCGGGAACGCTGGGGGCAGCGCCGACATGTTTGATCTTCGCGCCGCGCCAACGCCGGCAACACCAGCACCGCAGCCGGATCGAGCGCCGGTGCACCATCAAAATGAAACAATGCAGCACCGCCCCGACGTCGACGACGGGTAAGTGTATCTCCGGCAAAGCCGGGGGGCTTTAATTGTGAGCCGCTCAAAGCGGCTGTGGGGTCGCTGACGCGACCCAGAATGCCGCTGGCGGCCCGGTTTGCACGGGCCGCCTAAAGGCGGCAACTCCACAAGTTCAACCGCTCCAAACGCGTGGTGGTGGCTCGCGTTTGGAAGTCTCCGCGGTGGAATCAGACTTGTACTGCCGCCCCGGCAGAGCCGGGGGAACTCTCAATTTCACTAGGATGCCGGATATTTCAACCGGCCCAATCGGCCCAATGGTGCGCCTGCTCGCCGTCCAGTTAAGACCTTCTCGACCTGTGTGCGGCCAATAGCCTTGGTGGACGGAGGCGCAGACCGCGGCCAATTGGCAAGCCGTCGGCTGCAAGTTGCATCGCGCTGGCGGTGTCCGCGGGCGGCTGCCGTCGCGACGTCTGATATGAGGACCTGCTGCTGCGCGGCGGCCGCGTCATCGATCCGGCCAACACGAGATCGGCCACGCCGCCGCAACGCACCGTAATGCGCGCACATCGGCCCCGCGTGGCGCCTGGCACCCGCCAGCCGAGGGGCGGCGGGCCCGCCCCTCCCTACTCCCTGCGGGCGCGCTGCAGAAGGTAAAACACCGCTTCGACGACGATGATGGCAACGAGGCACACGCCCAACACGGCAATCATGGTGTAGGAGGCGTTCGACAAGGAGCGGAACGGCTCGATCCCGCCGGTTCGCAGCCCGTACAGCAAAAGTCCGATCAGCACGGCAACGGCTATCGTCTTTTGAAGTCTGGTCAAGATAGAAGGGTTTTCGGGATCGCCCGCCACATCGGCATTTCTGCTCGTGTCCCCACGAAAATCCTCTTCATTAGGCCACATCTCGCTATATCCCTTGACTGTTCGGTATATCTCGATTTTATCTCACACCTGATGGGTACCGGTGACATGGCCGAGACACAGACGATGTCCCAACAATTGAATGAGAAGGTTATTGCGGCGCTTCCAGTACCCTCAGAGTGGAGCAAGGTACATTACTTCAGCGGCGCTGTTCTTGGGGGGTGTGTGGCCCCCGACGGGTTGGGCGTCCGGGTGACAGCTGCCGGCGTTCGGTCGTTCGTGCTGGGTTACAGGCAGAAGGACGCTAGCGCCGGCTGACGATCGGTCGGGTTGGCACATGGACTGCCCTGCAGGCCATGAAGGAAGTCCCCAAGATCCGCTCGCATCTTGAAGGACACCGAATTGCTGGCCGTCTGGAAGACCGCAGAGGCCTCAGACGACACTATCCAGCGTCAATCAAGGTTAGAATCGAGCGACAATCACGCGCTACGGGGCTCGCTGGTGGTTTTTCTCTTTTCTCCGGCCCGCGGGCGCCTCGAAGTGCCGGGATGGCGGCGGGGTCGGCCGGCCAGTCGCCTCAGCCTCATCGATCCAAGCCGCGATCGCATCCATGACGGATTTCGGCCTAGCG
>JASHRR010000571.1 GCA_030037185.1 Xanthobacteraceae bacterium
GGGGCGCCAGAGATCATCGGCGATCCGGCGGTCATCGCGCCGGAGATCGCACCGGAACGCCTCATGAGCTTTGCCTCCTGGTTGCGGCCCGAGCAGGCGTCCCGCGTTAAATCCATGATCAGGCGGCTTCTCACGCGGGGCGAAGCCTTTTCGATCTCACTGATCACCGCGGCTGGACGCCATGTGGTCGCGGAGGGGCGCGCGATCGGCGGCAGCGCGACGCTGCGACTGCAGGAGGTGAGCGGGCTCAGAAAGGAAATTGCCGAGCTGACCTACCGTTTCCAAAGGCAGCAGGCCGAGGCGGACGGGCAGCGCGCTCTCCTCGAAGCGCTTCCGTCGCCAGTGTGGACGCGTGATGCCGGCGGGCGGCTGACGTTCGTGAACCCGGCCTTTGCACATGCGGTCGGAGCCGTCGATGCAACGCGCGCGGTCGCTGACGGATACGAGCTCCTCGATAGCCGCACGCGCGCGGAAATTGAGCGCCATCGTGCCCGGGGGGGCGCCACTACGGGCTCTTTCACCATCGATGTCGGGGGCGTGCGCCGTGTGTTTGATGTGTTGGAAACGCCGACCAGGCGCGGCAGCGCCGGAATATGTCAAGACGTGACCGAGTTGGAAAGGCTGCGATCCGCGTTCGCCTCCACGATCGAGGCCCATCGCCGCACCCTCGACCAGCTATCGACCGCGGTCGCCATATTCGATCCCCATCGCAATTTGGCTTTCTACAATTCCGCCTACCGGAAATTGTGGGAGATCGACGGCGCATTCCTCGACCAGCACCCGGCGGATGCCGCCGTGATCGATCGTCTGCGGGCGGCGCGGCGGCTGCCCGAGCAGCAGGATTTCCGGGCATGGAAGGCTCAGCTGCACCGCGCCTACCGCACGCGGGAGCCAGCTACCTACGAATGGCATTTGCCGGACCAGCGCACGCTGCGGGTCGTGACGACCCCAGATCCCGATGGCGGCGTCACCTATCTGTTCGATGATGTCACCGAGCGACTCAACCTTGAACGCCGGTTCGATGCGCTGATCCGTGTCCAGGGCGAAACACTGGACAATCTCTGCGAGGCCGTCGCGCTGTTCGGCAGCGACGGGCGCGTGCGGCTGTACAATCCTGTGTTCGAGAAGATGTGGCAGTTTTCGCCCGCGATGCTCGACGACCACCCCCATATCGAGGCGGTAATCGAGCAATGCCGCAAATTCCATCGCGACCACGAAACATGGCAGTCGCTGCGCGCCGCCGTGACGACGATCGACCGGCGGGAGCCGATGTTGCGCCGCATCGAGCGGAGCGATGGCAGCGTTATCGACTGCCGGACCGTGCGATTGCCGGATGGCGCGACCTTGACCACGTTCCAGGACGTCACCGACTCGGTCAATGTCGAGCGCGCCCTGATTGAGCGTAACATTGCGCTCGAGGAGGCGAATAAGATCAAGATCGATTTCGTTCACCACGTGTCCTACGAGCTGCGATCGCCGCTGACTAACATCATCGGATTTGCGCATCTTCTCGGCGATCCAGCGACCGGGCCGCTGACCGCCAAGCAGGCGGAATATGTCGGTTACATCATGGGTTCCAGCAATGCGCTGCTCGCCATCATCGATAACATTCTCGATCTCGCCTCGATCGGCGCCGGAGCGATGACGCTCGATCTCGACCGAGTCGATATCCGCACCGCCATGGCCGCCGCCGTCGAGGGCGTGCAGGACCGTCTCGTCAAGAGCAACATCAAACTGGAGCTGCGCGCGCCGCGTGACATCGGCAGCTTCGTGGCCGACGAACGGCGCGTCCGCCAGATCCTGTTCAACTTGCTCTCCAACGCCATCGGCTTCTCGCCGCCCGGCGGGACGGTGGTGCTCGCGGCCGAGCGCGGCCGGGATCAGGTATCATTCACCGTGATGGATGACGGTCCCGGCATTGCCAGCGAAATTAAGGAAAAGGTGTTCGACTGGTTCGAATCCCACACCGATGGCACCCGCCACCGCGGTGCCGGTCTTGGACTGTCGATCGTGCGCTCTTTCGTCGAGCTGCACCGCGGCACGGTCCGGATCGATTCCGTTCCGGGGCAAGGCACTACTGTCGTATGCACATTCCCGTTGGCGACAGAGGCGGCGCGCGACGCGGCCGAATAGGTGCCGAACGATTCAAAAGCTGCGCTACGGCGGCGAATGCCGTTTACCGCCGGTTCAGAAATCAGTACAAGACTTTCACTCGGATGCTGTACCGGGTCTCGGACGTCCTGATTCTTGCGACCAACAGACGGCGGATTGAACAAGCTGGTGGTGCGGGGCTTTGTTCATGCCCTGTTTGCTAATGCGGCAAAAATTCTCGCTGCTATGCGTCGCATCCTGCGACCGGATCGTGCCACCATTCGTTAACGAATGCGACTGGGGCGCGGCCACACTTGCCCGGCCCACGGGCCTTTGACGGCGGAGGCGCGCGTCGCTATCAAGTCCCTCATGATGAGCCAACCTGACGATCCCAACGGGTCCAACCTGGGCTGGGCAGAATCTGCCCCCACCGCCCTTCTGGTGCTGGCGGACGGCGCCGTGCTGGAGGGTGTCGGTTTTGGTGCTATCGGGCACGCGGTCGGCGAGGTCTGCTTCAATACCGCCATGACGGGGTATCAGGAAATCCTCACCGACCCATCCTATGCGGGCCAGA
>JASHRR010000572.1 GCA_030037185.1 Xanthobacteraceae bacterium
CCGACTACGAACCCGCCGCCATGGATTTCGAGCATCACTGGCAGTAGGTCAGCACCGCGATTTGCCGGCACCTGGACATCAAGGTTCAAGCAGTCCTCGCTTGGGTTCGCCACTGCGCGGGGCTGCGGACACGCATTTCCTTCGACAGTGGCTTCGAAGATCGCCGTCCACGGCGTCAGCAGCCCCGGCGCCGCCCATCGCGTTGGCTGCGGTGCGAAGCGCAGCCCTAGATAGGAGGTGACTCCGTTGGCCGTCACGCCACATACCGGCCCGTCTGCTGTCTGCACCACCGTATCTGCGCTGCACGCGGGTCGGGCGCCAGGCGCAGCTGTTTGTGCGGCAGCGCGGGGGGCGGTGATGACGGTTACGGCGATGGCCAGAACGCCACCTGCGGCGATCACCGCAGCGCTCGACATGATCGTCCGAACTGCGGTCTTCTTTTTCATCCATTTCATGCCGTGTTTCCTTCCTATATTTACATACGGTCACCGTATGATCAGTGCCGGCGCTCATCGAACAGTGGCGGGCATCGCGACCATCGGCGAGCCGCAACAAGCTTCGCTGGTGGTGTTGAAGAGCAGAACGCAGCGTAGCGTATGACGCGCTCCAACCCGAAGCGGATTCGCGGTCCATCGCGCCGTGCGGCGAATGGAGATGAATCCCATTTGCGAGGACGGTGGGATGTGCAACGGCACCGATAGTTGCGCGTAGATCGGATTGGATTAAAGAGACAGCGCTGGGCGCCTCCACACCAATAAATTCCCGTCGCTGCATCGATGGTCCTCCCCTGGTTTTGAAAAGGCGCCCCGGTCGGTTGAACGTTACAGCGTTTCCGGAGCATCCGAAGAGGCGGGAGCGTCTCTTTTGCCCCTAAGGCGCTGTGCCGCCCGATGGCGTCAGCACGGCAGCAATACAAAGTACTACGGGCCACTGGGGGTCTCCTACAATGCGATGGCAAGCGGGTCGCAGCATAAACCAGGAGCGCAATCAGCCACCGGATGGCGCGTTCACTGTCGGTGTCGGCGCTGACCAGTTCGGCCACGCAGCGCATCGGCGCCGCCTCGGTCTCGACCTGCCGGCCCTAGGCGGCCAAAGAGGCGCATTCGGCCCTCAGGGCTGCCAGGCTACCCGCTTCCCGGTTCCGCGCCTCCACGAACGCCTCATGCGCTGGGACGAAAGTCGAAGCAGTTATTGTTGGGACTCTCCTTAGGAGCGGCGATTCAGGGTCTAAAGCCTTAAGTGAATCGCTTATCGGCGCATGGCCTCATCGTTACCGCACCAAATCCAGGTTTCCATGATTGACATGGCTCCGGTGGTCCCCGCCGCGTGGTCTCCGCAATGGCCGCGTCGCGATCGGTTTGCCGGCGGTGAGCGAGCGCCTGCATTGCATGATGCAAACGTCCGACGGCTGTGAGGGCATTCACATTCTCGTTGAATTGGCGAAGCCTCGTTTTGCGCCCCTACTCGTGCAGCTTATTCAGAAAGGAAATCCATCCGTCGTGGGGCTACCCAAATCCGTACAGCTTCGCCGAGTTGGCGACCAGGATGCGCTGGCGCGTTGCTGCGTCGGGCCCCAGGCGTGAAACAGCTCGAACAATCAGCTAACGCATGATCGCCGAGCTGCAATTCGTCGACACGCCTGATGGCGCGGGGTCTGCGGATGTCTTTACAAAACTTTACTTCGCGGACACATCCAGGAAATTCCGCTCTGGCACATTGCGAGGTAACACGGAGTACGCCATGACCCTCGCGCTGCTGCTCGACGCCTCGACCGCGATCCAGGCTCACGCCTTCGCTGCGATGGCGTTCGCCCTTGGAGTCGTCCAGCAAGACGGTCTCTCTTGTCAATCTCATGCGAAGTCTGCTTCTGGCCCACTCTGCCGACTTAGCCGGTGCAGCATCCCCGCTAAGTGGGATGGTCAAGATGTACGTGCTGATGAGCATCGTGCATCTCGCGCTCCTGGCTGAAGCTGATTTCTCATCAGCGAAGGGGCGCCCACCAGTCCTGATCCGTCAGTCGCCATATTGGCAAGCATGTCACGCAGGAGGTCAACTATGGAAAATCGAGTCGCTTCGCACGAGGAATGGCTGAAGGCGCGCCTTGAACTGCTCGACGCCGAGAAGGAATTCACGCGCCAACGCGATGCGCTGACGCGCCGGCGAATGGCGATGCCCTGGGAGCGCGTGGAAAAGTCCTACCAGTTTGAGGGGCTGAGTGGCACCCTCTCGCTCGCCGAGCTCTTCGACGAATGCTCTCAGCTGATCGTCTATCACTTCATGTTCGCCTCAGATTGGGAAGAAGGCTGCAAGTCATGCTCCTTCTGGGCCGACAATTTCAATGGTATCGCGATTCATCTCGATCATCGCGATGTGACATTTACAGCCGTTTCGCCCGCTCCCTTGGCCAAGATCAACGCCTACAGGAGGCGCATGGGCTGGAGCTTCCGGTGGGTTTCGTCCTTTGGAAGCGATTTCAATTTCGACTATCTCGCTTCGTTCCCGTCGGCACAGATCGCCGAAGGGAAGGCGTATTACAGCTGTGAGGTTCGGCCGATTGGTGTGTCAGACGAGGCAATCAGCGTCTTCTCCAAGAATGAGAGAGGTGAGGTATTCCACACCTATTCCTGCTATGGCCGCGGCATCGACATGCTCGACGGTGTTTACCAATACCTTGACCTCAGGCCCAAAGGTCATGACGAGGACGGGCTTCGAGGTCCCGACGAAGTGGGTCTGGCGCGATCAGTACTGAAGCATGCTGTCGCTCCACGGGCGCCAAGCGGCGGCCGACGTTATGCTTGGATGGAGAAGTGAGCGACGTTAAACGGCACCGAGGGATCAACCTCTACGCTATCCCGAACCGATCCAAGCCTTCTGCACCGTCGTACGGTGGCGGCCCAGCGGGGCGGGCTCGCCCTCGCCGCGACCGCGACGAACTTGCGGTCGTCTTCCTTCTGGGCCGCCGCATTATCCTCGCATGCGCGGCCCCGCTCAACGATATGCACGAACCCAATGGGAGCGCAGTCTCAACTCAGCGAGGGACCGAAAGCGCCTCGCTTAGTAGCCCGGTGGCTGAGGATCAGCGCCATTATGATTTCCGCGTTGCGGCGGCCAGCAGCACGGCAGCCGGGTCCTGGAGGAGCGCCACGGCAACGATGAACCGGCGCTCGGCCAGAAGCCGGCGCCGATTAAATCGCTGGCGATGTTTAGATTTGTGGTAATATTCAGTGCGCGCGGGTTTACTTCCGATAATCGCGGTGACCCCCGGCCCTTGGGGGAAGTAGTCCAAGGGCCGGGGCCACGC
>JASHRR010000573.1 GCA_030037185.1 Xanthobacteraceae bacterium
CTCGCCTGCCAGCCGGCGATCGTAGGGATCGGACTCGGCGGCTCCAAAGACATCTGTTCGGTGCTCGGCAAGCAGGCCGCCTGCCTGCGCGCGGTCGGCGACCGCAATCCGGACCCGGGCATCGCCGCCATCGAGGAGCAATTTATCGAACTCGGCAACTCGATCGGCATGGGCGCCATGGGCTTCGTCGGCAGCTCCATGGTCATCGACTGCCACATCGAGGTGGGCTATTGCCACACCGGCGGGATGCCGATGAGCGTGCATATGTTCTGCCTGTCGTCGCGGCGCGCTTGCGCGCGAATTTTCCGGGACGGCACTGCGGAATTGCGGACCGACCCGATGTGGTTCACCGACTACATGCGGCGATCCACAGTCGAGTGGCAGGTACCGGCAGCGGCCGCAGCGGAGTGAAGAAATGAGCGAAATCCTCACCGCGCATCTTGATCTTCCGGCCACGACGTCCGACCTGCGCAAGCTCGCGATCGGCACCGTCGTGTATCTTACGGGGCGCGTGTTCACGGCCCGCGAGCGCGTCTATCAGCACGCGATCGACGACGGCGCGGGCATGCCGGCCGGCAAACAGACGCTCGGCGCCGCCAATTTCCACTGCTCGCCGGCGGCGGCCGTCAGGCCCGACGGCACCTATGCAGTCAGCGCGGTCACGGCGACCGCGTCGTTCCGCTTCGCCAAGTGGCTCGGCGATTGGTTCCGGATCAGCGGTTGCAACATCATCATCGGCAAGGGCGGCATGACCTCAAATGTCTACCGCGCGCATTTCGTCCCGCATGGGGCGATCTATCTGACCACCGTCGGCTACGGCACCGGCGCCCTCCTGGGCCGCGGCATCAGGCGCGTTGCTGACGTGTACTGGCTCAGGGAGCTGGGAATTGCTCAGGCCGTGTGGGTGCTCGATGTCGAAAAATTCGGTCCGTTCATCGTCGAGAGCGATCTTGACGGCAACAGCCTGTTCGAACACGAAAACGCCAAGATCACCGCTGGGCTCCACCAACTCTACGAAGGCACGCGGCCCGCGACGATGCGGCGATTCGGCGAGACGGATGACAAAACGCAGGAGGTGATCTGAAATGCTGGCGAGAACTTCGGCCCAACCGTTGCCGCTCTGAGCGCGTTGCCTTGCGGAGGGCCTCCGAGAGTTCGCGTCCGTCACGCACCAACGAAAAAATGGAGGAGAACTTTCCGTTACCAGCCGCGTTTGCTCATCAAGGCAGGAACTTCCGAACAGGTGGCGCAATTGCCCGTTCCGCCTGACCAGTGCCTGGGGTGGTATCGACGGCTTCTCCGCTCCCGACGCACCGGAACAGCCGGCCTTGATAAGTCGCATCGTCGCATGACACGAGCCCGACGCCAGCAGGGCTTGGCGGTCGGATCGATGTGCCGACAGTCTGATCTGATGTGCTGTGATCCATTCGCCGTCGCATGGTGCGGCCGAAACCACATTTGGCCCGCAGGACCTTCGATAGCGGCCGTGGGATACAATCGAGGACCAAACCGGGCCAATAAGGGGCGTTCCAGAGGAGGGCGACACCTCGATAGAGCCCTGACAGGTTTTTGGCTGCTGACTCACCACAGCTGTGATAAATCACATTGGTCGGGGATTTGCCGCTCCTTCATGATTTGGCAATGTTCCTGAAAGGTCCTGATAGCCATAAGCACGCATGTCGAAAAGCTAAAGCCGTTCCGGCTCGTTTTGCGTTGCGTAAAAGTCATCGGGGGCGGTCGTGCTATGCTGCGTCTAATTGCTGATCACGCCGCCCGTAATCCTGCCGCAGTCGCCCTGTTGGCGCCCGGCGGCTCATCCCTGACGTATGCGCGGCTGTGCGCTGAAATCAAGGAGCAGGCCCAAATTCTTGGTGCCACTGGCCTTGGCAAGGAGGATCGGGCAGCGCTTCTCCTGCCTGATGGACCGGAGGGAGCGCTCGGTTTTCTCGCGACTTCTCCGGTCTGCGTTTGTGCGCCTCTCAATCCCATGTGCACGGCAAGCGAACTCGATACTGCCCGTTCCCATCTCAAGCCTAAGGCGTTGATCGCTTGGCCCGACCTTGATGGCGAAAGGCGTGCTGTGGCCGCCAAGCATGGAACAAGGGTGATCACGGCGGCTCCGTCGTTAGAGCGCGAGGCAGGAGTCTTCGCTGACGTCTTGCCGCAAGCAAATGACGTTGCTCTTCTTTTGCATCGCTCAGCGACGACATCGCAACCGAAGTTGGTCCCGACTGCCGCACCCTCGACAGGGACGCCATGGGGGGCGCGACGTACCGACGTCGACGCACTGCGGATTCTGATTTGCGCCGCCATCATCTTGTCGCACGCGTTGCTGATCTTTGGCGCTGACCCGAACTATCACCTCAAAAGTGCGGTCCCCTCATGGAGCGCATCGTTCGTGTTTGATTTTGTGCGGGTAAGCTCGGTGTCGCTGTTCTTCGTGATTGCGGGTTGGTCGGCCGTGGCGTCGTTGCGCAGGCGCAGCTTCAGTCAATTTGTCCTGGAGCGGGTGACGCGCCTGGTCGTGCCGCTGTTCGTCGGAATGGCGCTGTTCGGCTCCATCATCAAATATGTCGAATTGAGCCATGGAATCGACATGGGACTACGGGGATTGCGGCATATCGAGCCGCTGAACGAAAGTTTCTTTAAATTCTTTCCTCACAATTTGACCCTACTCAGGCAGATTACCTGGTCGCATCTTTGGTTCCTGGCTTATCTGTTCCTGTATACGGTCTTTCTGTTGCCGCTGTTGGCGCGGCTTGCGCGCTGCGCTCCTCGCGCGGTCGAACCGGCGGCGCTGACGGTCTATCTCCCCGCTGTTCCGATGGCCTTACTTCTGGTCGCAACCAACGGTTACTGGCCGTTCCTGCCGAACCTCATCACCGACTGGCCGAATTGTTCCTTTTACGCGCTGTGCTTTGTGATCGGCGCTGGGATAGCGGTGTGGCCCGGCTTCGAGGAACGTCTGAACAAGGAGGCGCCACGTCTATTCGTGTTTATGCTGTTGGCTTTTGCGGGGATGACCTACAACGGCGAGTCCGCAGCCGGACGCCTGTTCGTTGCGCTGACCGCGTGGGGCGGCATCGGGGCTGGGTTTGGCTTCGCATCTCGTCTCAAACCAGTCGCGACGCCGGCTCTTAGCTATCTGACCGAGGCGACGATGCCGGTTTTCATCGTGCACCATGCCCCGCTCCTGCTGCTCGGCGTTCTGTTGCTGCCGATGGCGCTGCCGGTGTGGCTCAAGATCGTGTTGATCTGGATAGTGGCCACGGTGATTTCGCTCGCGGCCTATCATTGGCTGATCCGACCTTGGCCACTGGTGCGCTGGTCAATGGGAATGGCCAGCAACCCGGCGATCACCCGCAGCGTAAATCGAGCCTGCGTGTAACGCGCGCTGTTGTCGTGCGGCACCGTCACGCGACCGAACGTGCCGAGAAGGCGTGCCTCGGCATCTGAAGCGCGACGCTCGCGCGCAGGGAGTGCTGCGCGCCGAGCCGCAGCCCGAGCGAGCGTGATACGGTGTCGGAACCATTCGGCGGGCCGGGGTGCTGGCGATCCGCTCCCGTCGCGCGAGAAGTCGCGGGCCGGTATCACTTCCGCTTATTGAAATATCGCAGGTCCGGCGGCAGTTGGCCTTTGTGTTGCGGCATCAAGAGGCCGTCTGCGCTGAGCATGTAGTCATCGTTCCCGATCACGACGTGATTGTTCTCGGCGCAAGCCTCTTCGGTCCAATTCGGCTGCGGATCGGCGGCCCGACGGTAGTTCTTGATCACCATCCAGGGACGCGTCAACGCGTGGTCGAACACCGTGATCTCGTCATGGGCGACATCGGGATCACTCTTGTCGAGGTAAATGCGTTCCTTAATGACGCTCTCATTGTCGTTGTGCAACGGAATCCCCGTGCCGTCGTAGGTACGCGGACCTTTGAAGCCGCGGGTCTCGGCCTCGAGAACGTCGTAATGGCCGTCTCCTTTAGTGCTGATCCATTTGCCGATAGAATAGCCGAGGTAGGACGGCTCAAGGTCCTTGGGCCACTCGCGCCCGTCGGTGAAAATGCGCCGGTCATCGAGAATATGATCGATCAAAAGGTAGGTGGTTTGCGGCGTCACGACAATTTCCATCGGGCCGTACACATTGGCGACGCGCGGCATGCCGGGTGAGAGGCATTTGTAAGTCACGGTAGTGCCTTGTCCGCCCGCGGCCTGGTCTTTGAGGTTCGCCTCGTAGATCGCCTGGTATTCCGGTGTCAGCGGTGCCTGTTGTGCGTTCGGAGGCTTGGTAGGATCCCATCTGCCAGGGCCGCCGATCGGACGCCACTGGCCTTCGAAATTCGGATAAGCCGCATCGTCCCATGCGCGAGCGCCGGGCATTAGAACGCACAGCGTCGTGATGAAAGTCATTGCTGCGATCGAGCTTCGGAACATTGCGTTGTCCCCACAATGGCAGGTTGTCCAAGGTGACGCGACATGGGCGACGCCGTGATCAAGGCTATCGTCACCTCGCGGGCTGCTTGAAGTATCGCAAATCCGGCGGCGGTTGGTCTTTCTTGGTCGGCATCAGATAGCCGTCCGCGCTCAGCATGTAGTTCTGCTTGCCTATTTCAACGTGATTGTTGTCCTCGTAACAATTGACCTCGCGCCAATTCGGATGCCGATCCAGTTCGCGGCGATAGTTCTTCATCACCGTCCACGGACGTGTCAACGCGTGGTCGATCACGGTGACTTCATCGTGGAACACGTCAGGATCGGACTTATCAACGTAAATCCGCTCCTTGACGATGGTCTCATTGTCTTCGTGCAGCGGAATGCCGCTGGTGTCGTAGGTGCGTGGCCCCCTGAAGCCGCGCGTCTCGACTTCCAGCAGATCATAGTGTCCGTCGCCATCGATATCGATCCACTTGCCGATGGAATATCCATGGAACGTCGGCTCGATCTCGTCGGGCCAATCGCGTCCATCCGTAAAGACACGGCGGTTATCGTGAATGTGTTGAACCAGAATGTGGGTGGTGCGCGGCGTGATGACCACCTCAATCTGGCCGTAGCCGTTGGTGATCCGCGGCATGCCCGGATCGAGGCAGGTATAGGTCAGGTCGAGACCCTGGCCGCCCGCGGCCTGATCCTTCAGGTTAGCCTCGAACAGGGCTTGATACTCGGGTGTCAACGGCGCCTGTTGTCCCGGGCCCCAAGGCTTGCTGCCGTCGAACCGCATCGGGCCGCCGATCGGACGCCACTGGCCTTTGAAATCAGGATACTTCGTTTCGTCCCACGCCTGACAATCGGCAATCGACAAGCACATCGCCGCCAGCGCCGCGATTGCACCGATCGAGCTTCGCCAAAGCATCGTTGTTCTCCTTGCGGTATGACCAGGGCAGGCGAACCAGGAGGGACCTTTACCGTCGGCACAGCGCTGCCTGTCGCGACACTTAATCTGCGCCTGAGCGGCGCCATAGAAAGTTTGAAAAAGCCGGGCACGGCCAGGCTGCCTGACAAACTTATTATACGCTGTTTTTCCGGACAGGAAACCCGGATGCTGGTCAGGGCCGCGGTCCAATGTGAGTCGCGGCTGAGCGCGCAACCTGCCGTCATCGATCACGGCGGCGACATCGGCCGCACAGACAGTGAGCCGCGACCGCGACGACCACGACCAAGCTTTCCGTCTCAGCCTCGTGGCGGCCACTGTTGCGGGCGCGACTGCGCTCGCCCCCATTTCGGCTTCGGCCACAGCGGGGCATCGCGGCCGCCTCGCGCGACTTGGCCCAGCGACGATGGAGGGGACGTGCGACGCGCTGTTGTCGCTGCAACTTTCTCGATCCCGGCTCGACGGGCCAACGCACCTCCTCCCGCGGGCCGAACGCCGACCGGCGCGGTTTGAGGCAGCGGACGATCCATCAAGGCGCCATTTGTGGACCCTGCAACTTAACGCGCGAGCGAATGGCTTTGGGCTCACTTTGAGATCAAATCGGAGGCTGCAGGGTTGCTCGTCCATTGGTCCGCTCCTCCTGCATGATTCTGCGCCTTGCGTTCGTCCTGAACGACGCGCTCGGGTCGCCGGCTTGTTATCAGGGTCAGCCTGGCTGCCGGTCGAGAACCGCTTCCCGCGCGCTTGGCAAACGCCGCCGCGTCTTCCGGCCTCTGTCATCGGCCTCAACCTTGCCGGTCCACGCCGCAAACGCCACGTCAGCGGCGATGATCTCAAACGCAGATGGCCGCATCACCTGGCGCTTCCGTCCGAAAAGGTGCGGGGCCTCATGAGTGAGCCGGTGTTTTGCGGTGCCGGGGCCCTATCGGCGACGCCGCTCACGGGACGCCCTGGGCCGCGCCAGATGAGGCCGCCGCGGACTTCAAGCTGCCAGCCACCAAGCTGGCGATATGGCGAATCACCCGCCCGATGGTCATTTTCCTTTTTTGGAAGGTCACAGCAAGCGCATCGGATAGGAGCCGCGAGAGAAATCGAGGCGCAACTCCGGGCTCTCAAAGACCCAAAAAAGCACCGGTAAAGCCGCGACGTTCGCAACGTCTCCACTGGTCGCTGCCACGTTTGAAACCCGAGAAAAGCTCAAAACCACAGAACTGTTCAGCCGAGCGATTGGAACCGGACGCGTGACCCGCAGCCCGGGGTGAGCGATAGCCAAGCGCGGGGCCGGCATCGCCTCAGGCTCTGGGGAGCGGGCTTTGTTGGGCTAGAGGATTGACGGGCGATTGTGGCGGCGGGCCTTCGCTGCGATAATCGGTCGTTAGCAGGCATTATCAGCCGGCAGACAAAATCGCCGGATGCCGAAATCTCCGGAGGATTACGCGCCGCCACCCCGGCCATACACGATCGCGGTGATCTGCATCTACTTCCGCCTCGAACGACGAGCACGCCAAGGCTTCGGGGGCGGAATGAAAAACGAAAGTGCGGAGGAAGATCCGATGCCCTACGTTCGCAACCTTGCCCGCGCTGCGTCGTTCGCTGCAGGTCTCGCGGCGCTCACTGTGCCGGCGACTGCCCAGACCGATTATCCGAACCGTCCGATCAAGATCATCGCGCCATTTGGTGCCGGCGGCCCTGGCGACGTGTTCAGCCGCCAACTCGCCCAGTTCCTGCCAGACGTCCTCAAAGAATCGGTCGTGGTGGAAAATCGCCCCGGGGCGGCGTCGGTCATCGGCGCCGACGCGGTCGCAAAATCCGCTCCTGACGGCTACACCCTGCTCACCATTTCGAACACGCTTACCGCTGACGAGACGCTCTACCCCCACCGGCCCTACCAGCTGATGCGCGACTTCGTGCCGGTCGCGGCGCTTAACTATTCCGAGCTCATTCTCGTGGTCCATCCTTCGCTGCCGGCCAAAAACCTAAAGGAGCTGATTGCGCTCGCCAAGGTGAAGCCCGGCGCGCTCAACTATGCCTCGGCAGGCACCGGCACGCCCTACCACCTGGCCGCCGAACTGTTCAAGAAGATGACCGGCACCGACATCGTCCATGTGCCGCACAGGGCGGCGGGCGACGCCCGCAACGCCGTCATCGGCGGGCATATCGAGATGATGTTCGACGCCATCACCGTGATGGCGCCGAACGTCCAGGCCGGCCAGGTGCGTGCGCTGGGCACCACCGCGACCACCCGGTCCAAGGTGCTGCCCGATGTCCCGACCATCGCGGAGGCGGGGGTGCCAGGTTTCGAGGCAACGATCTGGCTTGGCCTGATGGCGCCGGCAGGCACGCCAAAGCCGATCGTCGACAAGCTCAACGCGGCCGTCAACGAGACCATCTCCCGCTCGGAGATCGTCGATGCGTGGGACCGCCAGGGAGCGATCCCCATGAAGATGACGCCCGCAGAACTCGACGCCTTCTTGCGCAAGGACATCGAGAAATGGGCGCAAGTGGCGAAATTTGCGGGCGCCGTCGGGCCGTAGGCACCGCAGACCGAAACCAGCTTGTGGTTGGCGAGATCGCCCGACGAAATTGAGTCGATCCGGTTCCCGAAGTGACGGGCCGCAGGCAGTCCAAGCCAGCAACGCGCCGTCCTGAAACCGCGAGTGCTTCACTCCGCCAGCTCAAACACCCACAGCGCCGCACCCCGGTCGGGCGGATTCTGAATTTCCGGCACGAGCGGCGGGAAGGTCGCCGCCTGGGCGCCGCCATTGCCCACCGTGAGGGCAATGTATTGCTTGCCATCGACCATGTAGCTGATCGGCGAGGAGTTCGGCACGTCGTTGAGCCGCGTCTTCCACAGTTGTGCGCCGGTCCCAGCGTCGTAGGCCGAGAACACGCGGTCGAGCGCCCCTGCGAACACCACGCCGCCGGCGGTTGCCAGCACGCCGGTCGTCTGCGGTGCGCGCTGGCGCGTCACCCAGGCAACCTGCCTGGTCTCGAGGTTGACCGCCTGAAGGCGGCCGTATCGGCCGTCGCTGCCGGGACGCGGACGCAGCGTCCAGCGCACGCCGGTTGACAGGCTGCCGCGTTCCCCCGCCGGCACAGGCGTCAGGTCCATACAAGATTCCACCAGCGGGATATAGACGAGCCTGGTCGCCGGATCATAGGACGGCGGTAGCCATGACCGCGCGCCGCCCGCGTGGGGACAGACGAACTTGGTCTCGCCGTCCCCCGGCACCAGCCGCGGATCGACTTTTTTTGTGCCGGTTTTCGGATCGATCGAGGTCACGACGTTCTGCAAGCCGAGATCGACCGAGGCTGCGTAGAGGCCGTTCGCGGCGTCGAGCGTGTCGAAGATCGCCTGCTTACCGCCGGTCACCACTGCGGTGCGGTTCTCGCCGAACAGCGGCAGCTTGATGAGCGCCCGCTCGAAGGCCCAATCGAAATCCCACTGATCATTATTTTGGTGCTGGAAGTACCACACCAGCTTGCCGGTGTCAGGATCGAGCGCGAGCGTGGAGTCCGTGTAGAGCGCATCGTTGGTGGTGCCCGGCTCGCCGCTCGGGTTGCGCAGCGGCCCGGTGTCATAGGTCTGCGCCGGCCCGAAAAATGCTAGATTGAGATCGCTGTCGTAGCTGCCGGGAATCCACACCGAGGCGCCGTTGCGCTTGTCGAGCGGCAGGCCGTTCCAACTGTTGCCGCCCGGCTCGCCGGGGCGCGCGATTGCATGGAATCGCCATGCCTGCTTGCCGGTCGCGGCATCGAGCGCAACGATCATGTTGCCGCCGGGCGCGCGGCCGGTGGTGCCCACCATCACCTTGCCCTTGGCGACCAGTGGCCCGCCGGTCAGGGCAAAGCCGCCCTTGCGCTCGGCGATCTCCTGATCCCAGATGACAGTGCCGGTTTTGACGTCGAGCGCTACCATATGCACATCGGAAGTCGGCAGGTAGAGCCGGTCGCCATAGATTGCGATGGCGCGCTTGACCGATGGCGCTGCCTCGCGCGGCAGCCGTCGCGAATATTGCCACAACAGGTCTCCCGTGGCGGCATCGAGCGCCTGGACCTGATCGCCGAAGGCGTGCACGAACAGCACGCCGTCATGAACCAGCGGCGTCGCCTCGTTCGGCCCGTTTGGCAACGACCACGTCCACGCGGATCGCAGGCGGCGCACATTGTCCTTCGTGATCGCCTTGAGCGGTGAAAACCCGGTGGAGTCGTGGCCGCGCCGCCAGGTCAGCCAATCGCCGTCGGGCACGCGGGCCAGCATCGCGTCGGTGACCGGCGTAATCTTGTCGAGCGGATTGGCGCGGGCAGGGGGCGGCGGCAAACTGATCCCGGCCGTCAGGCCGTTGCCGGCATTGGCAGAATTCGACGGCACCAGCATCGCCCGCAGTGCGACCGGATCGGCGGGCAGCTCTTGTGAGCCAGGCTGCAGGGCATTTTCCTGAAGCAGATAGGCAACGAGCGCTGCGGTCGCGGCGTCGCCAAGCGAGCCGGGCTGGGCCGGCGGCATTTTGGTGCCGATATAGGTGAAGATCGCCGCGACCGATTGCCGGCCCCAGCGCTGCCGGAACGTGACGCCCTTGAGGGGCGGCGCAGACTCCCCGTCGTCGAGGTTCGCGCCATGGCAGGAGGTGCAGGCGACCGAATAGGCCGCCCTGCCGCGGGCGGCCTGCTCTCGCGTGTAGCTCGGATTGGTCAGGGGCTGCGCGCCGGCGCCTGGCGGAAAAACGAGCAAGGCGACCGCCGCCGCGGCCGGCAAGATGCGGCGCACCTGCAAGGGGCCGACCAAGGCTGGAACGCGCAATGGGAAATATCGCTGACTTGCGGCTGCTGCGATCCACGGCATGGTCGCTCCTCGGGCGTTTCGTTGAGGTTATCAAGCGGTCGCGTTCGCATCCGGCCCGTGCTGGAGCGGCAGCGGCTGTTCGTCGAACATCGCCCTAATGGAGGCCCGTGCGGCGTCTTCGGCGATCGCGTGATGGGCGACGAGATCGCGGCATTCCGCCATGACGAGCTCGACGTCCTGAAGCAGCTTCAGCCGCTTGTAGTGATCTGGGTAAGCAATGCCCATGCTAGCACCGACCACCTCAAGCACATTGATGATCCGGAACGGCCAGTCGCGCTCATGGGCGCACAGCTCGCGGTGATCGACGTGGTACACCGCGACCAGCGCATCGATGCCGGCGTCGCGCGCAGCTTCGAGTTCGGCAAGCTGAAGCTTCTTTTTGAATTCCGGCAGGGTCCGCAGCGCATTGCTCATCAGCCCGATTGCCGGCTGACCGAGGTCGACAAGCGCGATGCCGGGTACGGCGGTAAGCAGGGCGACGGCGGCTTCGACCACTCCCGGAATGCCCGGATGACGGTGCAGCGCAACGCGCATCGGCACCGGCAGGCGCAACAAAGGCCGCAGGTCTTTGAGGCGCCCTCCGAGATAGCGCATGAACGGCGTCATCTCGAGCGGACGGCTGCCCACCTGCCGTTCATAGGCCGGCAGCATCAGTTCGGTGAATTGGACCTGGCAGCTCGCGCACCACGTCAGCACCTGCCCCGAACGGGCGAGCTTGTTGAGGGTGGTTTTCGCCATATTGGCGGAAACCACCGTGTCTCCGGTCCGCAACTGGCCGATGCCGCAGCAGTGGGTCGGCCCGCCCATGACCTGATAGCGCACGCCAAGCGCATCCATGATGTCAAGCGCCAACAGGGCGATATGCGGCGTCTTTAATAAATTGCACCCTGTATAGAAGACGAAATCCGGCGCTGGCGCCGCGCTTGCGTGCTCGTCCCTGGCCGCGGCGGTTTTCTGGCCGAGCCGCGCCAGAAGGTCATCCTCAAGCTGCATGCGCGAGGCGACCGTGACATCGCGGTTGAGCTTGCGAAAGGTCTCGACGCCACGTCGGCGCTGCTCGCGCGGCTCGGTCTCTGCCTTGGCCATTGCCAAGCGGGCCATTGTCAGCATGAACCGGGGATTGACGCCATAATCGCAGGCGGCGATGCAATCTCCCGTTAGCATGCAAGTGGACGCCCACCGCCGAGATGCTTCGGGTCCGTCGCCGTTGCGCAGGATATCGATCACACCTGAGATCACCTCGTGCGTCGATGCGGTCACGCCGGCCGGCGCCTTGACGGGGCAGACCTCGACGCATTTCCCGCACCGCGTGCACGCGTCTATGATGTCCTCGACGCGGCCCTTCAGCACGTCCTCAAAGAAATTGCTCATAGGCACACGTCCGGCGGTTGATCGGCGCAATGACATTGTACGCGGTTCATCCGCTTCGGCAACGGACCGCGGCGCTGTGGCGGCTGACCACCTGCCCGGGAACAAACGCTTCAAATGAGTGTCATCGCCCGAGAAACCCGCAGTCACGCCTTTCGGGCCCAGACCATGACGGGGTTGGTACTGGAGCGCCGCGCTCCCGCCTTCGCGGCTGCCAAGCTTCGCGGGGCAGGGTACCAAGGCCATTTCACTGATTTTGGTCCGGATTGGGGGACCCTGGGTGGATCTGGACCAACTGAAACCGGAGCGGAGCGAGGAGGGCGCACCGGGAAGCGTATTGCGCCGCGCCGTGGATTGGCGGATTACGCTTTGCTAATACTACTGGATCATCCGCCCGACGACATGCCGTGCGCGACAATGCGCCAAGGGAGCCGTGGATATGCTCACAACAGCCAAGCCTTCGGATCTCGGCTCGCACGTTCCGTTTGATGCCGGCCGGCTCGATCGCCTGATGGACGCGGCCGGCCTCGACGTCCTCGTCGCGACGTCCAAACACAATGTGCAATATCTGCTCGGCGGTCACCGTGCTCTCTTCTTTGACTTCATGGATGCCATGGGGGTCAGCCGCTATCTGCCGGTTTTCGTCTACGTCAAAGGCGACCTGGATCAGGCCGCCTATTTTGGTCATCGGCTGGAGGGCTATCAGAGGGAGGTCAAGCCGTTCTGGGTTGCGACCGCGCAGACCTCTTCATCGGGCTCCCTCGACGCCATCCAAAAGGCAATCGACCATATCCGCCGGCTCGACCTGCAGCTCCGCCGCGTCGGGGTCGAGATGGCGTTTCTGCCGCTCGATGCCGGTATGGCGCTGCGTCGGGCGTTCCCGGACGTCGAAATCGTGGACGCCCTGCTCGTGCTGGAGCGGCAGCGGGCCCGCAAAAGCGCCGATGAGCTGGCAAAGCTGCGCATCGCGTCGGATCGCGTCATCGACTCGATAATGGCGGTGGTCGCAAGGCATGGAGCGGGAACAACCAAGCGGGAACTGACGGAGGCGTTGCGTCGGGAGGAAACCAATCGCGGCCTCACTTTCGAATATTGTTTGATTGCCGCAGGCGCGAGCCACAACCGCGCGCCTTCCGGGCAAAAATGGGAGCAGGGCGATGTGCTGTCGCTCGATTCCGGCGGCAATTACCATGGCTATATCGGCGACGTTGCGCGCATGGCGATACTCGGCGAGCCCGACGCCGAGCTTGATGACCTGCTTGTCGAAATCGAAGAGGTGCAGCGGGCCGCTTTCAAACCGATCAAGGCCGGCACCATGGGGGGCGACATCTAAGCGGCAGCGGAGCCGTTAGTGCGCCGCTCCCGGCAGCACAATCACTTGCATTTTCTGGCCCACGGCATGGGCCTCGTCAGCCACGAAGCGC
>JASHRR010000574.1 GCA_030037185.1 Xanthobacteraceae bacterium
GATCCCGAACTCGTCCACATCGAAGAGACCGACGCCAACTTCACCGTCGAATGGAAGGGGCACTACCGCATCGAGGGCGATGCGTTCATCTACGTGGATCGCAAGACAGGCGGGACCAGAGCCATCCTCGGATATCCCACGCAGAAGTTGGAGCAAGCCGCGCGCAGCAGCTGAAATTTCAAATATTTTTGGCTAGCTCTTTGGTGTTTCCGTCCAGCTGTGCGGCGATTGCCTCGTTGGCGCTCCGCTCGGTGTTAGCCTTGGGGGCTTCCCCCGCAGCTTCACTTCGGTTCGGGGAAGGCCGAGGCCGCGCGGTGCCGCTTCTGGGTCGATCGCTGCTCGTCGAGATGGTGCTTGCGACCGGAGACGCGCCGCCTCCCGGCAAGGCGCTAGAGATCATCATGCTTACGATGACTTGGACAAGGACGGACCAAGCCCGAGTATCGCGCACTGCTCGACAAAGCGGGATTCCGTCTCGAACGAATCGTGTCGGCTGAATCAGCAGTGAGCAGTTGTCATTGGAGCTGCGGCGCGCCCCGTCAAAGCTTCCCGCCACGGACGCGAACGGCGGCAGGCGAGGCGCAACAGCCTCGCGACAGGCTCGCGGACGAGGCGAAGGTCTCCCCGACCTCAAGATCGAAAGCGCCGGAAGGTCGAGGCTGACCTCGGGCCGGTCAAATATCTGGACGAGCTTGCTGGGCGCCAAGGACGATGACTGCCTCGGTATTTCATCCCCGTTGTCGCGCTGCTCCGCGCCCGGCCGCGGTGCTGTTGCTCTTGACAGCGACGCGCACACGATCGTGAGCGCGCAAGGCCAACGGCGTGCGGGAGGCCGTAGCGCGCACCGAGCCCGCCGGGTGTATCGGACAGGCTTTCACCGGCCTCACAGCGCGCCAACGGGTCTCGCCATTCTTCAACCCCGGCAAACCGCCGAATATTGCTTGCCATTAATGAATATTTAATCGGACGTAACTTGCGCTCTCTGCAAACGGTTGGCTTAATCGCAGCCTCGAGATTCTTCTAGGGAGGTTGCGATGCACAAAATGCTCGCGGGGGGCGCCACCGCACTCATGCTCATCGTGGGAACGCCCGCCTATGCGCAGGAGCGGCCCGCCGGCCCGGACTTCGGGCGCCGTCAACAATTTACCCCGGAAGATCGCGCTGCTTTGCTCAATGCGCGCATTGCTGCACTTCACGCCGGGTTGGGGCTGACGCCCGAGCAAGAGAAATCGTGGCCCGCGTTCGAACAGGCCTATCGCGATCTGGCCGCAGCGCGCGGCAACCGCGCATTCGGCCGTCGCGCCGAGCAGACGACTGACCCAGTCCAGCGCGCTCAGCGCAGAGCCGATAGGCTAGCGGCTCATAGCGTAGCACTCAGGCGTTTCGCTGATGCTTTGGCGCCGCTGTACCAGAGTTTTGATGAAGCCCAGAAGCGGCGCTTCGACATCCTGTCGCGGGCGGAGCCCAGAGGCTCCTTCGGGCTCTTCCGTGGCGAGGATCGCCGCCAATTTCGTCGCGAATTTCGTTTCCGTCGTGGCGAGCTGCCCGTCCCTGACCGCGCGTCTCAAACCGTTCCATGAACGTGGCCACCGCGACTCGCGGACGAGCACTCGTAGCCTAGCCCGAATGGCATGTTCGTGAGGTGCTTCGCGGCCGCGTGGGCCTACGGGCTTCGCTTGCTCAAGCAGTCTCGGACCAATTCTCCGGCCCTCACTCGCTCGCCAAGTCGCTGGCCCACATCATCGGCCCGGCGACGCAGTTCTCCCCGCTTCTTTCTGGTGCTCCTCAGGGACCCGCCGGAGGGCGAAGCGGGGAGTGCTGGGACCGCGCGCCTACTACTCGCTACGTCGCGAAACTCGTCGACGACACCGAGCGCCCATCCGATGCCTTTCGGGACGCACGGAGAACTGACGTAGCCTGCTTTGCAGTCGGCACAGGCCGCGAATACCACGCAGATCGCATTGCGCCAGCAAAGCGCAGCCGGCGACGGCGTCGGAGCGGCCGTCGCTCGCACCTTACGCGACGAGCGGAAATGACGTAGACTTGATTACAGAAAATACCGCGAGAGGGGAGCAACAATGCCGTTCACGGTGGGAGGAGAGCTACTGGCAGGCGGCGTCTTGGTTGTCTTGGCGGGCCTTCTCGGGTCGGCGCCGACAACGCCGGCGCTCGGACAACAAAGGGCGGTACCGCCGAATTTTTCCTCAAGCGCTTTCGGCTGGGTGCGGGTCGGGCGCGCCGGCCCTGACTTCGATCCGGTTCCAGGCCAGGTGCCTCCGGTCACCAACGATCTGGCGCATCCTTTTGCCGACAATAACAACGGCATCGGCAAACAGCCGACCTACCGGATCGCCGATCTGAGCAACCCGAATCTGAAGCCTTGGGTGAAGGCGCAAATGAAGAGAGACAACGATGAGGTGCTTGCCGGCAAGATCGCTTTTACGGCGCGCCAGAGCTGCATGCCGGCCGGCGTTCCAGCCTTCATGGCCTACGGCGGACCGACGCCCGTCTATTTTGTCCAAACGCCCAAGGTCGTCTGGTTGATCTTTTCAGGCGATCATCAGGTGCGGCGCGTCTACATGAACGTGCCTCATTCGGAAAATCCAAAGTTGTCCTGGTATGGCGAGTCGGTTGGGCACTACGAAGGCGATGCGCTTGTCATCGACACCATTGGGCTGAACACCAAGACTGTCGTCGATCTTTATCGCACGCCGCACACCGAGAAGCTGCATGTTGTCGAGCGCTGGCAAATCACCGAGGAGGGCAAGGGTTTGGAAGTCGTCTTCCAAGTGGACGACCCGGACGCTTTCTATCAGCCCTGGTGGGGCAAGCGGCGGTATCGGCGCGTGCAAGAGCCGATGCTCGAAGATGTCTGCGCCGAGAACAACCAGCATTTGTTCGACTATCATATCCCGGTCGCCGACAAGCCGGATTTCTGAGCGGTGACGCCCTTCGACAATCGGGATCAGCTCCCGGATTAGGCGCAAACGTGGGTCAACAGCGCCGCTCGCCGCCCGAGAGGTTTGATTCTGGACCACCGTCCGGTGGACAGCGCATGGCGGGGAACGCACAGACGCGTCCGTCCGATCAGGTGCCGCAAAGCTAGCCGATATGAGGCACAGCGGCACAGCTATCGACCAGACATGCTTTTTAATATTTCTTAATCCAAGTCGCGCCTGTTTCCGCTTTATAGTGGCGCCCCGCTCGTCAGAGGGTGTCATGAAATTCCCGTTTGCGCTCGGCGGTGGTGTTGCCGCCAGTGCGCCCGCGTTTCTGCGCACCGTAACGCGCGCAGCGGGCCGCCGCGCAGTCCCGTGCCGCGCTAGGGATGTGGAGTCCGTCGGCTCGCCGGACAGCTCAGGCGCCATACGGCGGCGCTCGTGTGATGGCTTGCCCGCGCCGCACCTGTCCAGTCATCACGCCTTCTGCTGGCCAATGCAATCGCATGATATACGGGCGGGCGCAGGCGACACGGCATCCGGATTTGAGCTTGGGTGGACCACTTTTCCCCTCGGCGATCAGGCTCGGCGCGCCGGGCACCATCAGCGCTCGCTTGCATCGATACTCAGCGTCTTGATTCTCACCGGCAAGCTTTAGGCGGCCGTTATGATCGCCCATGCCCAGCGCGACCGATATTTGGTCACCCGCGATCACCGTAGAGGCGCCTGCGGAACCGCCTCATGACAACACCTCGAACGCCGAAGTGGGTAGGTCTGTCTAAAGCGCGCGAGCGGCTTTGCGACTTGTTCGGACCGTATTTTGAGCTCTTTGTCGATGAGTTGCTGGCGAACGCGATCTTAAGCAAGCACGTGCCGCTTCAAGGAGTGGCACCGTCGTCGAAGTCGCGGCGGGTCGCAATCAACGTCAGGCTTGTCCGTGAGGCCGATCACATCTGCATTCTCGAAAACAAGCTCTACCTGAAAAATCATAGCGGGAGCACCCATTTTTTTGAGCCCCCGGATTTTATTCTGGTCGAACTCGACTGGAGAAAACTTGAAGCGTTCGTTCATGCACGGCGGGTCAAAATCCATAAACCGTCTGATCCCAAAGTCAGCGCTGCATTCGCACGCAGCGCTGCTCGCCATCAGCAAACACAGACCCGCCCGTCACGTTCAGAGCATATCCGCGAGTTGCGGCAAGAGCTGCCAGGCATGACGAAGGATCAATACGAGCGCGCCAGAAAGCAGGCAATCGTGCGCGGGACTTTGCCGCCTGGGTGGGGTAAGTCAGGGCGCATACGCAACAACCGGAGGATGAATCAAATCAAGTCGCGGCGAAAATCGCCGCAAGAAATGCACCACAATGTTTAGTCGTGTTCAGCGCAGGGCCCTCGAAGCGGCCATC
>JASHRR010000575.1 GCA_030037185.1 Xanthobacteraceae bacterium
AAGATGCCCATCGCGTCGTGACTTATGCAATCGATGGGAAAGACGGCGCAATCGGCTCGGCTGACGAGGCCCGGCAGCAACGTCGTGCTGTGCTCGATTCCGCCATCATGATAGAGCAACGCGCCGCCGGCGCGCTCCACGACAGCTCTTAGCTGCGGAACTTGGTGGGCCCTTCCGCCGACATAAAGCACTTGGGCGCCGCTGAGTTTGGGCGTGCAGGAATTATTGTCTTCCGCCAGCCAGTCATTGAGTTGGGTTTCGAGGAGCGTCAATTCGCGGCGGAGGCCTTCGCACGCGTCACGCAAATCGCGCTGAGCACGTTCTGCTTGCGCAGCCGCGAGCGTTGCCGGCTGAACTCGTCTTTCCAGTCGCTCGCGGCTTGCAATCTCCCGGTTCAGGCGGCGGCCGAGATCGGTCAGTGCCTCCCGGGCGGCACCGGCGTCGTCGCTCGTCCCCCCCTCGGGAGAAACCGGCGTCTGCGCGAGCGCCCGGCTCAGCGCCTCATTGAGCATCCGGATCTTGTTGTCGCGCTCGGTAAAGCCATCGCGCAGCTGCAACTGCTGTGCTTCCACCTTTGCCGACAACGCGGCATTTTGTTCTTCCAGCCGGCGTAGCCTGCCAATATCCGCACGGTTGGCGGCGCCCACCATGTGGGAAAGCATGTGAACATCGCCAAAGGCCTTTCGCATGGTCGCGTCGGTCGCCGCGGGATGGCTGAGCACTGCCCAATAGGCGCCCGGTATGTCGCCGCGCTTGAGCGCCTCCTCCCAAAGCTCGCGCAATGCCTTTTCATCCCTGGCTTTGGCGAATTGCCTAATCGCGGCCGCGTGGCGATGGTCGAGAGCCTTCTGAATAAACTTGCCGCCGCCTTGTGGCTTGCCAGCGAGGGCCACACCCTGCTTATGCAGATCGTGATCCTCGGCGCTCTCGGCTCCGTGGACGCCGAGCTTGATCAACAGGCGGCGTATTTCTGCGTTCGCAAGGCAAGTGCCGACGATCGAGCAATGGACGCTGTGATGCATGTCCCAGATCGCTGTGCGCCGCTTGGAGGCAGGCGGAGTGAATTCGTCACAGGACTCGTCTGGGCTGCGCACCTTCATCGGGATCGCGCTGCGCGAAACGGCCGGCACAGCAGGCTGCAAGCCATTCGAGAACAAAGTCGACAATAAATTCGGGGCACGGTACGACATGCATTCACGCTATATCTGCATAGATATAGCGACTATTGCACGAATTTGCGATCCGGAAAAGTGTTCTTTTCTCGTGACTCGTAGCCCAACACTCATCGCGAACGCCTGCATTTGGCGCTGATGCAAACGCGCGATGCATGTGAAGGAATTTTCACAGGCCAACGGTGTTGTTGCGGCTTTGCTCAGGTTGCCACCGGCCGCCACGGCGTCCGGACTGAACACGAGCCGGGCAGGTCCAGGCGATCTGACGCTCATCGCGCCGCGGCGGGAAACCTGAAGTCGAGTGTTGCGGCCCTCCCTGTTTTTATTGGCGAACAGATCGGTATATATTGCTATATATAAGGATCGTTCAAAGCCAATTCCGAGAGATTTAATAGATGGCTACTGCCGGAGAGGTTTGCCGTTGTTGGGCATCCGTATGCGGATGGCTCCTGCAGGCAGATGCTGAGCAACGGCAGGTGGATCGATGCCGCATCGGCGCTTCGAGAGTGATAATCCGGCAAACTGCGTTTGCCGTGAAGCCGCAATTCAATAGCTGCGAGGCTCTTTCCGCTCCTTCACCCAATTTCAAGCCGTTGAGCGCTCAATGATTACCGGCAACCTGTTTGCCAATGTGGCTCGTGAGCCTGCTCACGAGCAGATTGTGGAATTGCTGTCGGCCGCGAATGTCAGGATTGAGCGCATTGTCTCGACCGGTCATGCGAGCGCGCCTGACGAATGGTACGATCAGGAGCGAGCCGAGTGGGTCCTCCTTCTTGCCGGGTCAGCCGGATTGATCTTGGAAGGCGAGGCCGAGCCACTCGTGCTTGAGCCGGGCAGCTATGTTCAGATCGACGCCCATGTCCGTCATCGCGTTGCCTGGACCGACCCGTCGGCGCCGACTGTCTGGCTCGCCATTTACTATCGATGAAGGCTGCTGGCTGATACCTGCCGCAGGGCCGAGATTCCACTTAACGCCCTGGTCAAAATTCCGGAGCACCTCACACCCCCGACTGAAGCCGGAGGTTTGCGCGCGCCCGGTGTTTTTTTGTGAGCTCTTGCGGCTCGCGCAGAGGTCGTTATCCTGGCGGGACAATTTCAGCCGACCTTTCGTTCGCAATGGGGAGAAGACCGCCGTGATCCGCCGAATCTCGCGAACCAGCACGTCCGTCCATATCGCCGTCCTTGCCGGTGCGCTCGCTCCACTTCTCATGGTGCAGCCGCTCCGCGCGCAGGGAGCCCTTACAGTCCCGTCGGGACTGCCCGACTGGACATTCAATATCCCCGACAAGGTCCAGCCGAGCGCAGTGCGGCCGGAAGGCATCGTGAGAGCGCCCGGCAGCGCCAAGGAGTACGAGTGGGCCAAGGTCGCCGGCAATGCCAATCCGCCGGACTGGTTTCCCGACGAACACCCCGCCGCGCCGCGGGCGGTAACCGGCGGCCCGGGGGTCAGATTTGCGTGCGGCTCCTGTCACCTGATGTCGGGCCAGGGCCACCCGGAATCCGCCGATATCGCCGGCCTGCCCGCTGAGTACCTGATCCGGCAGATGGCCTACTACAAAGCCGGCGCGCGCAAGGACGACGCCCGCATGGGGCCGATCGCGAAGGCTACCTCCGACGAGGACATCCGCCAGGCCGCCGAATACTTTGCCGGGGTGAAGCCGGCCGTGTGGGTCAAGGTGATCGAGACCGCGACGCCGCCCAAGACCTTCATCGCCACCGCCGGCCGCCATCGTCAGCTCCATCCCGACGGAGGCACCGAGCCGATCGGCCGCCGTATCCTTGAAATTCCAGCGGATCCGTTCCGCACGGAAATCCGGGACCCGCATTCCGGGTTCATCGCCTATGTGCCGCCCGGCAGCCTCGCCACAGGCGAGGCGTTGGTCAAAGACGGAGAGTCCGGCAAGACGACGCCCTGCGCGATCTGCCACGGCGAGGGGCTGAAAGGACTTGGCGAAGTCCCGCGGCTCGCCGGGCTGCAGCCGCTGTACGTGGCGCGCCAGCTCTTCGACATGCAATACGGCTCAAGCGGCGGGAAGGCGGCCGCCTTGATGAAGCCTGTCGTCGCCAATCTGTCGGAAGACGACATCATCGCCATTTCCTCGTATCTCGGCTCCTTGTCTCCATAGGACAACGAGATGAGTGGTTAAGTATTTGATTGTGCTCAAGTTAGACGCTCAGTGGACGTCCAGGTTAGACACTTGGTTGTTCGCAATCCGTTTCCTGATCGCCTTGTCGGCGAGCTTCTTGCGGTCCACCGCCTCAGTGTATTTCTGCACCATCTGAAGGGTGCGGTGGCCGCTGGTCGCCGCCAGTTCATGCGTTGTCGCGCCGCTCTCTGCGAGGCGCCTCATACCGCTCTTCTTGAGCCCGTGGAGACGGCATTGGGGGCCGAGCCCCGCTTCTGTCACCCACTGCGGAAACGCCTTTCCGAGCCCCATAACGGTCCTGGGGTTGCCGTACCGGTTCACGAGATAGGTGAGGTGCTCCTTCGGCATCGCCTCGACGGCAGCGGCCAGCTCCGGCGACATGATGATGTCGACATCGTCCGATCCCTTGGCGCGAGCAATCTTGATGCGCCGCTCCTGACATGCTGCGGGCCGAGCCTGACCACCTCACAGCGCCTCGACAAGGCCTCAAGAGCGAATTCGAGCACGAGGCGTTCCTATGTGTCCCCAGGTCCCAATAATCGCGATACTGAGCGATCTCCTCGTCCGTCCAGTCATGATGGCTCCACGTCTTCGGCATCTTGCCGGCCTTGAGGCCTTCGGCGGGATTGTCGCGGCGCAACGCCGGGACGGCTGAAGCAAGCAAGCCGCGAATTGCCTTCAGCCAATGAATCTTCACGCTCTGTTTGGCAATACCGCTCATGATTTTCTGCAGATGATGCTGCTGCAACAACGCAACCCGCTTGTCGCCATTAGCGTTGCGGAACCCCTCGATCAGCGAGCGACGGGCTCAATCGCAACGCCGACACCAGGGCGAAAATGGGTCGCCTTGCGCGCCACTTTGATTATACAACCGCTCTCGTTGAGGAACTGGTCGAGCGCGCCGAACGGCGAGTGACGGCAAGACTCACCGGGGAACAAAGGCGCTGAAGGTTTACCTCGACAGCGAATAGACGCAGCCTCGCCAACAAGCCCGGTTATGCAATAAGCCAGAGCGGTGAAGTGCACCAATCCTGGCCAAGGACCCACCAGCAAGCTGATAGAGGTGGAGCATGTTAATGCGTCTTGGGGGCGTCTGGCCGGAGGCGCATATGGGACACGTGTCAACCTAGATTTTGCGCGCGCAATCCTTTTTTGTCGGCTATCTTTGGGGCGCTGTCCGTTCTCCCGAAGTAGCCTCTCGGGCGCGACAGGTGAGGCCGACGCCCTTATGCAGGCCCTACAAGATGAGACCTATTGAAATTATCATGGCGAGACCGCATGTTCAACGAAATTAACTTTTGTTCAACGCGAGACAATCGCCATGGCCAAAGCATCGGTGAGCAAATCTGCGGCACGCGATGCCAAGGCGTCAGCTGGCAGCCTGTCCAAGGGCAGCGGGGGGCGAACGAAGGTCATTAAACACAAGGTCAAGCTGGGCCCGTTTGTGGTCAGCAAAGCGCGGTTCGATGCGGTCATGCAGGCGGCAGAGCGATCCGGCCTTCTGAGCGAGAAAAGCGGCCGGATTGGCGGTAGGGTGAGCCAGGCATTGGTCAAGCAAGCCAAGCGGCAAACGGGCATCGAGAGCGACACGGACCTGATCGAGTTCGCACTGGCGACAGTCGCGCTTGAAGACAACTTTGCGGACGCATTCAAGGAGTCTCGAGGCAAGGTCGATCCAAAGTTGAAACTCGGCTTCTAAATGGCGGAGTTCGATTTCGACGCAGCGCGACGTTGGGCACGATTCGATCCGCAAAAGACGCTGGCGCGGCGAGGCGACAACGAGCTTCCGTTCGTCAATGTGAACCTGATTGGCGGGCAGGGGCTCTTGCTCGACACCTGCGTCTACATCGATCAGATGCAAGATCGATCGCCGCAGATGCTGGATGATCTGATTGCGCAGCGACAGGTCAATCATTCGACCGTCGCGATCCAGGAGCTGATGTACACTGCCGGCGTTCTGAACCCGTCGGATGCGAGGAGCGCAGGTGTCCTTGCTGAGATTGGAAAGCAGATCAAAGCGATGCCGCCGCATCGGATCTTCGTGCCCGATATAGAGGTCCTTGGAAGAGCGGCCCTGTTATCGGGAATCCTATGTCGCCTCCAAGGGTACGACAAAGATGCGAAGCTGCGTGCGCTCCAGGACTGTGTGCTGTTCCTGCAAGCGCGGAAGCTTGGCTTGGTGGTGCTGACTGCGAATGTCAGCGACTACGATATGCTGCTCCAGCTCATCCCAGCCGGGCGAGCGTTGTTTTACCGCCGGAAATGAGGCCGCTGCCGAAGGCAGGGCCTATTTGGTGACGCACCCTTGCGACAGATGGACTCTTGGTAACGGTCTCTTGGGAGCTGTTGGAATCGATCTGTCGGCAGTCCTCGTCGACCTCGGTCCGTTTGGCCTCCAGCGAGACGCGCAGGGGACCCCGGGCCCAAAACGGGCGGTCGGCGCGCGCACTGGGACCTTGCAGGTCGAGCCGGCCAAGCGGGCGGATGTAGCAGACCCTGCGCGAGTCGTCTAAGACCGAGCGGGGCGAGCGCGTCCGCTGATTGAAGGTTTGATAGAAGGACAGGCCAGAGCCAGATGCTGTGCTCGAGGAGATCAAGAAAAGGATCGAGGAGTTGAGGGAAGCGATGATGGTTTCGGAGATGACGGGGCGCTCCTAACCGCCGAGGCCCTGTCCTCGCCACTTCTATCCGTCGCTCGCAGCCTTTGTCCTTGGGGAGCGGGCCACGCTGTAGAAGCGAGCCTCCGAACATTCCGACCATCAGGACGGGCTTGGCAATCCTTGTGGGCATGCACTTCCAACCGATGGCTGAAATCAGCCGGTCAGGGCACCAGAAGAATTTCCGACTAATCTGGCGTTGTTTGTTTCATTTGAGAACCTCGTGACGATTGCTGAGAGTTGCAGCGCATAGCGCGTGCACGACGGCGAGCCTTGCTTGCCGCCTATGAGCCGGTTATGACTGGTAACCGTCGCAGCGTAATCGGAGAATCACTTATGGCCCTTACCAATGCCGAGAAGCAGGCGGAGCTGGCGCGAGCGCGAGCTGAAAAACGAAAACGGCACCAAGTTGCGCGCTCAGTTCATTTTCGACGCCAGCACCGGGGGCGCAGGTCAAGCGGACCGCCAGTCACAAGGGTTGCTCGGTAACGTCTCTCATCAAGGAGTGGGCGGCGAGCGCCGAGCGGGCGGATCACAGCTGTCAGGCAAGGCCCAGAAGCGGTATTAGGGCGAGGAATAGTTGCCACAACTCGCGTTAGCGCAGTTACCGGTACCATAACAACCGGTGCACTGAGATGAACGACCAGGCCAATTGTTATCGCGCCGTTGCCCGTTATCTCGATTCGGAATTCCGTCCCGGCAGCCGCACGGCATGTCTTGATGGCGCGGATCACATCTCATTGGCGGAAAGTATGAGAGCCTCGGCTCATGTTGCCCCCAACGGGTTAGACATTTTCCAAAAAAGCCCTTTAAATTCAATGGACCTGCTTCCGCAGGTTAGACACCTTAAATCGCCTTCCCATGCAAAACCCGCGCTCTCCATAGGACCAGGCGACATCGAGAGATTGCAGGCGGCTCCACGGGTCCGTGCGAAGCCTGCCACCGGGCCGGCCTTCGGCCGGCTCCGTCGGGCTCGGCGGCTGATCTTCGTGGCGTCGCCAATGGGTCGCCGGTTTTCGCAGCGCGAGACTGTCGTTCGGCGGCCGCTTTACGGCGCCTTCATCACCCCGCCTTCGTCAACAGCGCCTGTGCGCGTGACGGCGCCGTGGTGCGGACGCCGCGCAGCCAGCCATGCAGCCGGTCGAGATAGAGATAGACCACCGGCGTCGTGTAAAGCGTGAGAAACTGGCTCACCAGGAGTCCGCCCACGATGGCAAAGCCGAGCGGCCGGCGGATTTCCGAGCCGGTCCCGGTGCCGAGCATCAGCGGCAGGCCGCCGAGCAGCGCCGCCATGGTGGTCATCATGATCGGCCGGAAGCGCAGCAGGCAGGCCTGATAGATCGCCTCCGCCGGTTTGAGGCCTTGCTCGCGTTCCGCGACCAGGGCGAAATCGATCATCATGATGGCGTTCTTCTTGACGATGCCGATCAGCAAAATGATGCCGATGATGGCGATGAGGCTCAGCTCGAAGCCGCCGGCCTTGAGGGTGAGCAGAGCGCCGAGACCGGCCGACGGCAAGGTGGACAGGATCGTGATCGGGTGAATGTAGCTTTCATAGAGCACACCCAAAATGATGTACACCGCGACGATTGCGGCAAGGATCAGCAGCGGCAGGGTCGAAAGCGAATCCTGGAAAGCCTGGGCGGTGCCCTGGAATGTCGCGATCACGCCGGCGGGCTTGTTGAGGTCAATCTCGGCCTGCCTGATCGCGTCAAAGGCCTGGCTAAGCGCCGTGTCTGCGGCGAGGTTGAAGGAAATCGTTGCCGCCGGGAACTGACCCTGATGGCTCACCGTCTGATAGCCGGTCTTGCTCGTATCGAGCTTCACCAGCAGCGACAACGGAACCGGCTGGCCGGTAATCGGCGAATTGATGAAGATGTGCTCCAGCGCCGAGGGGTCCTCCTGGTAGCGGGGATTGATCTCCATGACCACGTGATACTGATTCAACTGCGTGAAATACTGCGTGACCCAACGCTGACCGTAGGCATCGTACAGCGTATCGTCGATGAGCTGCGGCTGGATTCCAAAGCGGCCTGCAGTATCGCGGTCGATCGTCAATACCGCGGTGGTGGCATTGGACTGCTGGTCGGTAGCGACATCGCGCAGCCCCCGTATCGTGCGCATCTTGTCGAGCATCAGCGGCGCAAAGGCGCCGAGTTCATCGAGGTTTGCGTCCTGCAACGTGTATTGGAATTGTGAACGCGCCGGCCGGCCCCCCATGCTGACATCCTGGGCCGCCTGCAGGAACAGCGTCACTCCGGGCACCCGGGCGAGCTGCGGCCGCAGCCGGCCGATGATCTGGTCCGCCGTCGCCTTGCGCTCGCTGCGAGGCTTAAGGTTGACCCAGAACCGCCCGTTGTTGATCGACTGGGAGCCGCCGGTCACGCCGACGCAGAAGGCGACGTCCGCCACGTCGGGGTCCTTGGCAATCACGTCGGCCAGCGCCTTCTGGCGCTCCGTCATGGCGGCGAACGAAATGTCCTG
>JASHRR010000576.1 GCA_030037185.1 Xanthobacteraceae bacterium
CGGCCAGTAAATCAGCGCCATATCCTGGTGTTGCGCAGTTCTCCAGCTGGAGGTTCAGCCCGACGGCCTACGCGCATGTCGGCGCGCCGTCGGGGCCGTCGCGCCCCCACCCGGCGTGGCCTCCACCTCCGCCAGCGCTGCCGCCACGACGCGGCGTTCGTCTGCGGTGAGGGCCGGCTGCGGCGGCACCGGATCGCCGACGTCGTAGCCCTGCAGTTCGAGGCCCGTTTTGATGCAGGCGGCGAGGTTGAAGCGGGCGAACGCCTCGTTGATGCGCCACAACCGCTGCTGCAGGTCAATCGCCTCGCGCCACCTTCCGGCGCGGCAGAGATCATAGAGCGCGACGCTCTGGCGCGGGATGATGCAGGCCGGCCCCGCCATCCAGCCGACGCCGCCGATCAGCATCACGGCGGCCGGAATATGGGCTGAGGCGGAGAACACCGCGATGTCGCCGCCGCACCGGTTGATGATCGACAGCAGGCGGCCGGTGTTGTTCGAGGCGTCCTTGATGTAGCGGATGCGCTCGTGCTCGGCGAGGCGGGCGATGACATCGAGGGAAAGATCGCTGCGCTGGAACTGCGGGTTGGTGTAGAGCACGACCGGAATATCGACCGCATCCGCGACGGCGCGGAAATAGCTCTCGACCTGCGCGTCGCGAAGCGGAAAGTAAGCTTCGAGGATGGCGAGAATGGCGTCGGCGCCGAGCCGTTGATAATTTTGCGCCTGGGCGACGGCGTCGGCGGTCGAGGTCGACGCCACGCCCGCCACCACCGGCACCCGGCCAGCCGCCGCCGCGATGGTGGTCTTGACCACGGCGGTGCGCTGCTCGCGGTCGAGATAAGCGAATTCGCCGGTCGAGCCGAGCGGTGTGAGCCCATGCACGCCCGCCGTGACGAGATCGTCCACCAGGCCGGCCAGCACGTCGGTCTTGACCCGACCGTCGCGGTCGATGGGCGAGACCAGGTAGGGGAAGACACCGTGAAAGGTGGGCATGGCGGCATGTTCAATCATGCAGCGGCCTTCGCCGATGCGCCGTCAGCGGAGTGCGCACCACCAGCACGTCCACTGCGCGGTCGCCTGGCGGCTTTGACGCCGATCAGATCAGCGGCGTTGGCTAGCTCGCGGCGTTTGACGGCGGCATCACCTTCGCCGACAAGCCTTGCTTTCAGCAGTTCCGCTGGCCAATTGATGAAACCGAGATCAGCGCACGAGTTTCCGCTACTTTGTGTTACAGCGTTGTTTTCGATCATCAGCCGATTCTCTTGTTGTCTTCCTGCGCTTTTCGTGCCGCTTTGCGACCTCTGGGTGAGGCAAACGGCCTGCCTCTCGCGGGTGCGCGCCGGGTCAGTTCGCCCTTTGGTGACGCGCAAGTGTTGCTGTTACAAATAACAGTAGGATGGCGCCGCGAACCCGCCGCCATCCAGAATGCGGTGCGGGAAGCGGCCGAAGCGGCGGTTGATACGTGAAGCTCGGCATATTTGAACCCTCGTCGCCGGCGGCCCGGCACAGCTCGCACCGCTCCTGGTCGGCAAGCGCCGGCGAGTGCATGTAGGGGAGATAGAAGAGCGGCCGCTCCCCGTTGGTGGGCCTGCCGGTCAAGACCGCGCGCGATTGCGCGAGGGGCCGCGGCGAGCGGGTCGGCCGCGAATGCAGCGGCGGCACCGCGGAACTTGCGCGGATGCTGGTCGAGCACGATGATAAGGGCCAGCGCACCGAAGGTCCTCCCAGCGGCCGAGCGATCCCGCAACGGCCGCCCTGTAGATGCCGTCAAATTTGTAGCGAATTTCAGCGTCCACGGCGGTGTCTTTCACGAACCATCGCTGCCCAGGTGTCCGCCAATAGGCGAGCACATCGCCGGCCGGCGACAGCAACGGCGCGTGATCGCGCGCCCTCACAATCTGACCTCACCGGACACGACCTCGTGATAAAGCGCGCTGTCCAGCCGCACATAGGCGTGGACCCGCGGGTCGTCGAAGAACAGCGTGTCGCTGATGTTTGCCGGGTCGAAGCCTTCCTTGACCAGGGCGACCTTGCGCTGCTTGAAAGTCGCGGTCGTGTCGATCTCACTGCGGATGCGCAGGAAAAGCGGGCGCATATAGTCGGCCAGGCGCGCCGCCAGATAGGCATGCAAATCCGCCAGATTCAAATCCTCATCGCAAACGAGCGCCGCCATGCCGGCGCGGCCTTCGTGGCCCGGCACCTCGACCCCGTAGACGTTGGCCTCCCTTATGCCGGCGAATTGAGACATCAGCTCGGAGACCTCCGTGGTCGATACATTTTCGCCCTTCCAGCGGAAGGTATCGCCGATGCGGTCAACGAAATAGAAATAGCCCTCGGCGTCGCGGCGCATGAGGTCGCCGGAGCGGAACCAGCTGTCGCCTTCGGCGAACACGTTGCGCAGAATCTTCGCCTCGTTGTCGACGACATTGGAGTAGCCCTCGAAACGGCCGGCCGGCTTCGACGGGTCATGGAAAATCCGGCCGACCGCCTCGCCGACCTCGTTGGGCGCGGCCTCCTCGCAGCGACCGAGCGAATTGCGCAGGAGCGTTTGGGTTTCGACATCGAACCGCAGGATCTTGGTCTGAAACCGCGAAGCCAGGAACCACGGAATGCGGCCCACCGCACCGGCTTTTCCGTCGAGATTGAACAGCGTGACATTGCTCTCGGTCGCAGCGTAGAACTCGAGGATCAACGGGATAGCGAAGCGCGATCGGAAATCGGCCCAGATGTCGGGCCGCAGCCCGTTGCCGCAGCACAGGCGCAGCCGGTGCGCGCGCTCCCGCGGGTGGGGCGGGCTGTTGAGCAGGTAGCGGCACAACTCGCCGATATACATGAAAAGCGTGCAGCCGTTGCCCACCACGTCATCCCAGAATTCGCGCGCCGAAAATTTCTCGCGAATGAACACCGTGCCGCCGCCGATCAGGACCGAGCCGATCGCAAGAATGCCGCCGCTGGTGTGATACATCGGCAGGCAATCGTACATGCAGTCGTCAGGCCCGGCTTTCATCACGCCCGCGAAGGCGTTGGCCGCCAGCATGAGGCGGAAATGATTGATGTTGGCGGCCTTGGGCAAACCCGTCGTGCCGGAGGTGAAGATGAACAGCGCTCTGTCCTCGACAGTGAGAGCGGGACGCTCCGCGGCCGACAGAGCCGCGTCGTCAAACGCAAGGATCGCCTCATCGACGCGGGGGTGGCCGTGGGGAGGGTTCGCTTGGCCGTGCAGCCAGATGCGCGCGCCGGTCTTGCGATGGGGATCGGATGACGACAGGGCGTGAGCAAGCTCCCCGGCCACGATGATGTGCTTGGGTGCAACGCTGTCGATGCAGAACGCAAGCGCCGGCCCGGTGAGATTGGTGTTGAGGAGCGCGACAGTGCCGCCGGTCCGCACGATGCCGAGCCAGATGGCGACATATTCGGGCCGATTCGTCATCAGCAAGGCAACCACATCGCCCTTGCCAACGCCCTGCGCCTTGGCCCAGCGCGCATAGCGGCAGGATCGCGCGGCGAGCATCCGGTAGGTCAGGCGCTCCCGCTCCGAAACGAGTGCGGGCTTGTCGCCATGGCGCGCCGCCAAATCATCGACGAGCAGCGGGAAGATGCGCGTCGGGTTGCGGGCGATCGGCGAGGTGAGCCGGATGACGCGCCATACCCCGCGCAGAAACGTAAGGTCGCTCCGCAATCGCTTGAAGAACCTCATGGCGATACCGGTAGATATCAGGGTCTCTGATGCTCAACATCCGGCAGTCCCGGCGGCGTGGCAAGCCCCGTCAGGTCAGCGCCCGACAAGCTCAGCGATCGATGCCGCCGAACGGCACGAGGGGATTGTCCAATATCGCGGCGCGGTCGGCTCGATCGGGCGCGATGGGGCCCAACAAGGCATTGAAAAGCTCGGTTATGACGCGCGGCTCGATGTCGCGCACAATGAACACCATGCGGGTGAGGCGGTCCGCGTCGGGCCAGCCTTCCAGCCGGGCGGCTGGATGCATGAGGTGCTGGACGGCGTGCACCACGACCGGCTGGTCGGGATGCTCGGCAAGCTTCACCAGGCCCTTGACGCGCAACAGCTTCGGTCCGTGCAGCGAACGCACCAGATCCATGAACATTTCGAAGGCGCCGGCCGCAATGGCCTGCTGGGCGGTCAGCGCGAACGCGCGGATATGGGCGTCGTGGCGGTTGGGATCGCGATCATGACCGTGATGGTGCGGCGCCTGCGGATATTTCTCGACCGCCAGCCAGCGCCTGACGTCGGGGATCTTGTTGGCCGGATCGTAGAGGCCGCAGTTGAGGATGCGCGACGCGTCCGCTTCACCGGCGGCGGCATCGAGAACCGGAGCCGCCGGGTTGAGAGCGCGCAGCCGCGCCCGCAG
>JASHRR010000065.1 GCA_030037185.1 Xanthobacteraceae bacterium
AGATTGCTGCACTGAACGCGGCACAAGCACGCTGTCGACATGCGGCGGAGTGGCTGTCGGAGGGACCGTTTGAGCGTCGTTTTTCTGTTCGCCAGCGGCCGGCGGGTCGCTGGCGGGACGCTCGCCCGGCGAACTGTCGGAGGGCTTCGCCATGACCGGAAAGAGAGGGCTCTTGGCGGGCGCGTTCATCATCATGCGGCGTGGGGGATGGAGCTGTCGTCGCCGGCGTCGTGTCGGGTGATGTGGGAGGCCCTGAAGAGCTGACTTGGCCGGTGTCATTTCCTATTCCGACTGGCATCTCGAAATCGGGTGCGTCGCTTTTGGCAGCTGTCGCCAGAACCCTGTCGGCATAGCCGTTATCGGGCCGCTCCCACGATCCGTGGTAGGCCGCAATGGCGCAGTGGTTCGGGTCTGCTTTCGAGCGGGCGGAGGTTCTGCACGGCTCGACGAGCTGCGCGATCCGGCGTGCGGCCGATGCGATGTTGGAGCATGGGGTGAACATCGTCGCCGTGACGGATGGAGGCGTGCCCGGCAGGCCGGTGAGCCCGACCCGGATGACGACAGTGTTTGGCTGAGCGTCGCGCGCGGCGCTCACGGCGTCTTCGATGGTTCGCAGCACCTGCGGGTGGTGCTGGCCCGACACCGGGCCCACGGTTCACCGCCCGACTGATGCCAGGTTAGTGCGTACATGATCTTCGGGTCGACCGTCAGGGTGCAGGCGGTAAAGAGTGTCGCGAGATCCATGGTATTCACCTCAAGAGTGGCCGATATGGAAGGCAAACCGGGCGGCATCGTTGAGCGCTCAAGCCACATGATCGGTCCTGCGCGGACGTCCACAGCGGCTCGGCGAGGCCGGCGATTGAGGCGATCGGGAGCGGTCCGAAATAGCGGCCATCAAGCGAGGCCGGCTCGTGCGGATTCATCAGAAAGATCTCGCTGTGACCGATCACGCGACAGCCCTGCCAGAACGGAAGCGGGCGGATCTTTTCGTGCGCGATGCCCATCTCGGGTCCATCGACGGTAATGCGGGGACCGACACGACAGACTGTCTGCCCGTTGAGCGCGAGAATGGGCTTGAGCAGCGGCACGCTGCGCGGGAGATAGCGCTTCGAGCCATCTGGCGAGCGGCTCAGGAGGATAGGCAACGGCGAGCGCGGTGACGGTCAGATGGTTGCGCCGGGTAGCCGATCGGGACGCTTGCGGAGGCGTTCCAGACGAAGCGCGGGGGTGATTGCCGGGTCCATGGTCGTCCCGATGGCGGCAACGGCCATCGCCACAGTCGCGAGCACTGACACGGCCTGTCATCGCATCACCCGCTTGCGCCGCAGCCAGGCGTGATGCCGGGTCCGTGTGTAAGGTTGCGGCCGATCACCGGCGGACAAGCGGTTATGAACATGCCGCCAGTAGTTGGGTGCGACGTCGGCGGGATCGACGCCAGCGCTTCGGCGACCTCGATCGCCTGGAGCACTTTCTCGACCCTCGGCCAGCCAGAAATATGCAGCAGACTGTCGCCGCCGGGGTGTACGTCCGGGGCGGCGAGAAGGGCTGCATGTTCGGCGCTGCCAAGGACCGCACCGACGCCATGGCCTTCGCGCGACGCGGCCTCAACGACCGGCATCATTTCCGCTTCGTCGTCACGCAGGAGGATGCCGCCGAGATGACCGACCTCAAGGCTTTTGCACTCTCGGCACCAGGCTGGACTGGTCGGCCGGCATCGCCTGGAACACCGACAACCCGCATGTGCATCTCGTGATGCGCGGCGTCGCAGATGACGGTTCCGATCTCGTCATTTCGCGCGATTACATTAGCCACGGCCTGCGCTCGCCGGCGACAGACCTGGTCTCGGCCGAGCTTGGCCCCAGGCCCGAGCATGAAATCCGCTCCGCTCTCGCGCGGGAGGTGGAAGCAGAGCGCTCGACGCGCCTCGACGCGGCGCTCCGGATGGCGGCCGATGACATCGGCTTCATCGACCTGCGGCCGGACAATCCGGGCGAGGGCGATCCGCAGGCGCGCCGTCTCGCCGCCGGTCGACTGCACGGCATCGTCGCCCATCATCGGGCGCCTCGTCGCTACCGGACTGCATGACGAACTGACCGGCCAGGCTACGCCATGATCGACGGCGTCGACGGTCGCGCCTACCACGTGCGCTTGCGCGGGATCGATGCCTTTGCCGACGCGCCGCCCGCGGGCGGCATCGTCGAGGTGCCGTCGGTTCGGCGGGCCCGATGATCCCCGGCTCACGCTTGTTCTCGCCAATCGGTCGGATATCGTCCTCGATCGCCAGGTGACGGTGCCGGGCGCGGCCTGGCTCGACTACCGGCTGGTCGAACGCCAGCGCATGCCGCTCGCCATGAGCGGGGTCGGACAGGAAGTGCGCGATGCCATGGAAGCGCGCGCCGAGCATCTCCCGGCGGATGGACTCGCCCGTCGCCAGGGGCCGAGCTTCGTCCCGCAGCGCGACCTCGTCGCCACGCTGCGGCGCCGTGAACTCGACGCCGCCGGCGCAAGGTTGTCCAACGAGATTGGGATGCCCTACACACCGGCTGAGGGTGGCGAGATCGTCGCCGGTAGCTACCGCCGGCACCTCACGCTGAGCTCCGGCCGGTTCGCCATGATCGACAACGGCCTGGGCTTCGCCTTCGTGCCGTGGACGCCGGCGCTCGATCGCTATCTCGGCCGTCATGTCGCCGGGGTCGCCAAGGAGAGCGGCGGGATCGAAAGCGCGGGCTGGAGATCTGACCGCGCTTTTTAGCAACTCGACGGCGCCACGAGGAAGTCGGGGCCGACGAAGCTTGCTGGCCAGCCGCCGGAGAACGGCGATCCGTTCTCGGCCTGTGAGCCGGCTGAACCACGAGCGACGGCAGCGCTACTTCGCCGCCGAGCGCGTGGTCAAGGAGGCCTTGGAGATTGCGGCAAAGAAAGAGCCGGGCACTCTCGCGAGCGTCGAGGCTCGTGAATCATCGAATTGATTTTTGAGAACGAGCCTCGCGACGCTGTTCGCCTCCGCGACCGTCACGCTGCCGAGCGTCTCGAAATGGAAGGACCATCGCGTTTCTCGATCGCCATGATGGCAGCCTCCGGCATTGAAGCTCGGGGCTTTGCGCTCGGCTGCCACGGCGAGAAGCACATCCTCCGCGCCGCCGTTCAGTGCGGCCGCGCATTCTCCCGCGCTATTTTCTGAGCTTTCGCGAGCACAAGAGTTATCGCTCCCTTGAGGAGGCATAGTCTCTCGAAAGTGAGGCCCCCGGCGCAGGCGGCCGGGCATCTCGCCGGAATGAGCCTTTCCCCTGTGGGTGCATTCGGCAGAGATGCCCAACCGGCCACGTTGCGCCGCCGTGACAGCGCAGCCAATCTACTGCCATGTCCGGCGACGCGGTTCCTATCCTATGGGAGGTCTACTGCGCCGCCGCCCGTGCGCCTGGTCGGCCGAAACGCCCGCGGCGCTCTTCACCACCATCAGCGAACCAATGCGCCCGGCGCCATGGAGATCGACGCCACTGACGCCGACGAGGCGGTCGCCTCCGCGGCCGTCGCGTACCCCCATCACGACGGCTGCAGGACGGATGTCCGGAGACTGATCGCGGTGTGCGGCGGTGGACGGTCTCGTCGTGAGCCGCCGCAAGGGCGAGATCACCCGTCTACGCGCTCGCCAAGGAGCTCGCCGGTGGGCTGCGGCGCTACCCCATCGAACGCAATGGGTTCTGCTTTACCACACTGGAGGCTGCGCGGACCTTCGCCGGTCGCTTCGGTGGCGACCTCATGCCCGTGGAAGCCGCGGGCCAGCGGGGTCGCCCACGACGCGATCACCGACGCCGGGCGAGGTGACCGGGGTGTACCTCCTGGGTTCTGGAGTGCGCAGCAAGCGCTCACAATCTCGCTGAAATGCTTGCTGGGCATGGCACGACGATACCTTGTGTCCCCGATGTGTCCCCAACTCCAATCTTCTGAGTTTGTGTGTCCCGGAGATTGAACAATTATTCTTATGTTTCAGATACTTATGTGGTGAGCCCGCTGGGACTCGAACCCAGGACCACTTGATTAAAAGTCAAGTGCTCTACCACCTGAGCTACGGGCTCTAAGGCGCGTGTGTAGTGGTGCGTTCCCGGCCGGTCAATAGCTCGGGAGCGGGTCGCCTCGGCCGGGTCAGGCTGACTTTGGCGACCGCGCTGGGGCGCCGCGGCCGGCTGCGCTCATTTCCTGCCTTGACCGCGTCCCGCGGCTCGGTTTTGCTCGCAAGGGGGCGGCCGTGGGGGTGCGGCGGAAGGAGCCCAGTGCAATGCCCATCGTCAACCGTGTAGCGGATCTCCATGGCGAAATCACCGCCTGGCGGCGCGATATTCATGCTCATCCCGAGCTCCTCTACGACGTGCACCGGACAGCTGCAGCGGTCGCGGCGCAGCTCGCTGCATTCGGCTGCGACGAGGTCGTGTCGGGCATTGGCCGCACCGGCGTGGTCGGGGTTATCAAGGGGAGCCGGCCGGGTGGGACCCGCAAGGCGATCGCGCTGCGCGCCGACATGGATGCGCTGCCGATCGAGGAGGCAAACGATCTGCCCTACAAATCGACCGTGCCGGGGAAGATGCATGCCTGCGGTCATGACGGGCACACCGCGATGCTGCTCGGCGCGGCGAAATATCTCGCCGAGACCCGCAATTTCACCGGCGCCGCGGTGGTGATCTTCCAGCCGGCGGAAGAGGGCGGGGCGGGTGGGCTCGCCATGTTGCGGGACGGTCTGATGGAGCGCTTTGCCATCGACGAAGTCTACGGGATGCATAATCTACCAGGGTTGCCGGTTGGCGCGTTCTCGATCCGCAGCGGGCCGATCATGGCCGCAACCGACAACCTCACGGTGGAGATCGAAGGCGTCGGCGGCCACGCGGCGCGCCCCCACTGCGCGGTTGACCCGATCCTGGTCGGCGCCCAGGTGGTCAGCCAGCTGCAATCGATTGTGTCACGCAATGTCGATCCGCTTGAGTCGGCGGTGGTTTCGATCTGCACCTTCCATGCTGGCAACGCCGACAATGTCATTCCGCACACTGCACTTATGCGCGGCACCGTCCGCAGCCTCAAGGGAGAGGTACGCGAACTCCTGCGCAGGCGGGTTGCCGAGGTGATCGAAGGTACCGCGCGGCTCTACGGCGCCAAAGCGAATTTCACATTGCGACCCGGGTACCCGGTGCTGTCCAACCACGAGCGCGAAACCGCCTTCGCGGCGGCGGTCGCTGGCGATATCGCCGGCGCTGACTGCGTCAACACCGAAATGGCTCCGGTGATGGGCGGCGAGGATTTTTCCTACATGCTTGAAGCGCGGCCCGGGGCCTTCATCTTCGTCGGAAATGGCGACAGTGCCGGATTGCACCACCCGCGCTACAATTTCAACGACGACGTCATTTCGTACGGTACGTCCTATTGGGTGCGGCTCGTCGAAACCGCGATGCCGGGGTAGTCGATCGGCTCAGGCAATCTTAGGGATTTAGAGACCAACTGGAAGACCGCGCCGGGTCCCTCCCATGCAAGGCTAGCGTGTCTTGCGCGCCGATCTGCCTTTCGCCATTGCGCCGACGCTGTCGGCGTTGGACTGTGCAGTTGTGGGAACTTGCGTGCCGCGCCTGGAGCGTGTTGTTTCTGCTGCACAAGGCCATCTGGCCTTTCGCCGATGATTGGATCGACGTTTGCCGGCGCTGGCGTCATCGCGCGGTCATATGCGAGCCCGGGAGATGTGCGGCCGAAAGGGAGCCGGCTCGTAAGAAGCCGATCTCTGATATGAGACGGCGACGTGCGGCACCCGAGGTTTCTTGATGCCCGGGCTCGACATGACTGCAGTGAGATGAAAAGCGATGGCGTTGTTGCCGGCACGAAGGGCCTCATGCACATCCTGCGACGATTTCTGACCCGGCGATTGGCAAGGCTCGCCAATTTGGCGGCTAAGTTTTGACGACATGCTGCCGCTCGCCTTCGATCATCGCGGTACTCGCTCAACCGCGCCAGTCGAGCGCGACGATCCACCGAGTGGGGCTGGTCGAAACCGCCATGGCGAGGGCTGTTGCGAGCGCGTGACTGTTGTCATTCCTGCGTCTGCCAAGACGCCTGGGAGACGCTAAGCTTCACGGCCACGTCTTCCTGACCGCCTCCATAATGGGCGCCGCGCACCCGGGCGGCGCCCAGATAATCAAGCCCGACGGCAACGCGCACGTGCTGGTCGGTGGCGCAGACGCCGGTGGCCGGATCGAAGCCGATCCAGCCGAGATCGGGGACATGAGCTTCGGCCCAAGCGTGGCCGGTATTGAGACTGCCATCCTGGGCCAACGCATCTTCGCCGCGGAAATAGCCGGCCACAAAGCGCGCCGGCGCACCGAGAGCGCGCGCGACGGCGATGAAGATGTGGGCAAGATCCTGGGAGATGCCGCGTCCTCTCCTCAAAGCGTCGGCCGCCGAAAGCGCGGCTGACGTGGCTTGTGCGTCGAAGGCGATGTCGCGGTGCAGCCGCGCCAACAGGTCGTGCAAAGTCGCGAGTCTGCTCGTCGGGGGTTGGCGGGGAAACTGCGCCGCATAGACGCGGATCGCCTTGTCCACATGGGTCAGCGCCGTCTCGCGCAGAAACAGGGCCGGCGGGAACCGCTCTACGGCGCCCCGCACCACCCCGGCGGTGTCCTGTGTCTCCACCTCGCCCTCAACCAGGAGGCGCAGCTCGCCGACCGGCCCCGCAACCGAGAAGGCGTGCGCGATGTTGCCGAACGCGTCCTCCTGAGGCTCGAGCCGGCAGTCGGCGGACACATCGATGCGCCAGTTTACCACATACTGGCCCGTATGATTGCGCGGCGTCAGGCGCAGCGTCTGGATCACGCCCGTGCAGGGAGGGTCGTAACGATACACCGTTTCGTGCGCGACGCAGATGCGCATGGTTTCCGCCCATTCCCAGGAGCCGCTTTCGCCCTACCCGCCCCATCGGCCTCGTAGGCGAGAAGGATAGGTGATCAGAACCTACATCAAATACTGGGAATTTACGGCGGCCCCGAGCGCATTGTTGTCAGCAATGAATTCAGTGATGAACTCATGCAGGCCAGCCTGGAATATCTCATCCATCCGGCTGTTCTGCAACCGCGTGCGGACGGCGCGGGCTTTGCGCTGCGCATGCCCCTGGCGACCATAGGCAGTGGCGATCAAGTCGCAGAAGCGCACCAAGTTCGCATAGCAGCTCGCCAACGAGCGCGGCATCTGCTCGTTGAGGATTAGCAGATCGGCGATGAGCCAAGGCTTGAGGTTCTCGCGGTACACCCAGTGGTAGGCGGTGAGCGCCGATACCGTGCGCAGGATCGCGGCCCATTGATAGTAATCAAGCGGGCCGCCGACGGGCTCATCCGCCGGCAGCAGCATGTGGTACTTCACGTCAAGAATGCGCGCGGTGTTGTCGGCACGCTCAATGTAGAGGCCGAGCCGGGAAAACCAGTACGCATCGTTGCGCAGCATGGTGCGGTAGGCAGACCCGTCGAAGCGCAAGGAGGTTTCCTGCACCCAGTGCAGAAAACGCAAGAATTCTTCCCGCGAAGATGGGCCATTATTGAACCGCCTGAGCTCGAGCCAAGCGCCGTTGATGGTCTCCCAGGTCTCAATAGTGAGCGCAGTGCGCACTGCGCGGGCATTCTGGCGCGCAATTTCTATGCAATTGCGAATAGACGATGGATTCTCGACTGAGAATGAGAGGTATTCGGTGACGGTTTCCTCGCTCGCCTCGTTATAACGCGCGAAAAACGACTTGCGACAGCCCGCCGTCGCCACCGCCGTCTCCCATTCGTTGGTCGAACCCACATAGGCGAGCGGCAGGGCGGTGAGCCGTATGCTGGCCTCAAGAATGCGCGCCAGATATTCGGCCCGCTCGACGTAGCGCGCCAGCCAGTAAAGATTATCGGCGGTACGGGAGAGCATCGTCGGCCCTCATGCATCCAGGACCCAGGTATCCTTGGTTCCGCCGCCCTGGCTCGAATTGACCACGAGCGATCCGTTCTTGAGCGCGACCCGCGTCAGCCCGCCCGGCACGATGCGGGTGCGGTCGCGCCCTGTTAACACGAAGGGGCGCAGATCGACGTGGCGCGGCGCAATGCCTTCCTCGACGAAGGTCGGACAGGTCGAGAGCGCGAGGGTCGGCTGGGCGATGAAGGCGTCCGGCCGAGCCTTGAGCTTGGCGCGGAATGCCTCGATCGCGGCGCGATCGGACTTGGGGCCGACCATCATTCCGTAGCCACCCGAGCCGTGAACTTCCTTGACCACGAGCTGTTCAAGATTATCAAGGACATAAGACAGGTGCTCCGGCTCGCGGCATCGCCACGTCGGTACGTTTTTGAGGAGCGGCTCCTGCCCGAGATAGAACTTCACGATCTCAGGCATGTAGCTGTAGACGGCCTTGTCATCGGCAATTCCGGTGCCGACCGCGTTGGCGAGCGTGAGGTTGCCGGCCTGGTAGACGCTCAGCAGTCCAGCAATGCCTAGCGCCGAGTCGGGCCGGAAGGCAAGCGGATCGAGGAAATCGTCATCGATGCGCCGATAGATCACGTCGATGCGTTTGAGCCCCTCGGTCGTCCGCATGTAGGCGAATTGGCCCCGGACCACGACGTCGCGGCCCTCTACCAGCTCGATGCCGAGCTTGTCGGCTAGAAAAGAATGCTCATAGTAGGCCGAATTGTAGATGCCGGGCGTGAGCAACACCACTGTCGGATCGGAGGAAGCGCTCGGCGGCGCCACCGACTTCAGGGTGGCAAGCAGCTCGTCAGGATAGTTCTCGACCGGCGCCACGCGATGACGCGCGAACAGCTCCGGGAATAACCGCATCATGACTTCGCGGTTCTCGAGCATGTAGGAGACGCCCGAGGGCGTGCGCACGTTGTCTTCCAGCACGTAGAACGTGTCGGCGTCGACCCGCACAATGTCAATGCCGGCGATGTGCACGTAAACGTCGTGCGGCACATTGATCCCGTTCATTTCCGGACGGAAGACTGGATTCTGGAAAACAAGATCCTCGGGCACGATGCCGGCGCGCAGCACCTCGCGTCGTCCGTAGACATCCTTGATATAAAGGTTGATGGCTTTGACGCGTTGTTCGAGGCCGGCGCGTAAGGTCTTCCACTCGGATAGGGCGATTATGCGCGGCAGCACGTCGAACGGAATCAGCCGCTCGGTGGATTCGGCCTCGCCGTAGACCGCAAACGTGATACCGATGCGTCGGAACAGCAACTCCGCCTCGCGACGACGGCGCTCAAGCACGTCCGGCGATAAATCGCCCAACCACTGGTCAAGGCCCACGTAGGCCGGCCGCACCTGGCCGTTGCTCCCCCTCATCTCATCGAACGCGAAGGCCATATTTGCCCCGGCGGCTCTCGACCCGAAGGTCTGTCGAGCAGATAGCGACTTTCACGCTCTGTAAAGCAAACTTTGCGCCAACCTCTCCCAATCGGCGGCTCGCGAGGGAGCGCAGGCGGGCTCGCAGCACGGCCGCGGCGATTCGATGTCGCCGGCCGCGCCATGAGCGCGCCCGTTTCGCGTTCGACGTGTCGACGCAACACCCGCCGCAAGGCCCCGGCCGCTATTGTACCGGGCCCGGAACAGCTAAATGCCCGTCATGGACACCTATCTTCTCGTCAAGACGCTGCACATCATCAGCGCGACGATCGTGTTCGGGACGGGAATCGGCATCGCCAACTTCATGTTCCTTGGACATTTCAGTCGCGATCCGGCCGCCCGTGCCTTCGCCACCCGCATGACCGTGCGCGCCGATTTCCTGTTCACTCTGCCCGCCGTGATCGTGCAGCCGCTGAGCGGAGCCTGGCTGATCTTCTACGGCGGCTTTGCCTGGAATGACTATTGGCTGGTGCTGACCTATGCATTCTATGCGCTGGCTGGCGCCTGCTGGCTCCCCGTGCTGGCGATCCAGATGCGCATGAGGGCGATGCTTGAGGCGCAGGCGCGAGGCGCGCCTTTCGATGAGGCAGAATGCAGGCGTATGTTTCGCTGGTGGTTCATGCTCGGTTGGCCGGCTTTCGGCGGATTGGTGGTTGTGTTCTGGCTCATGGTAGCCAAGCCCACATGGTAGCGCGTGTCCTCATCATCGGCGGCTATGGTTATTTCGGCAGCTATATCGCGCGCAGCCTCGCCGGCGATGCCGAAATCAGGGTGCTGGTCGGCGGACGGTCCGTCGCCAAGGCGCATGCCTTCGTCGCCTCTATTCGGCCAGTCAACCCCGCCGAAGCCCATGCGATCGACATCAACGGCGACTTGCCTGAGGCGCTCTCGCGGATCGCTCCCGATGTGGTCATTCACACGAGCGGCCCATTCCAGAGCCAGGATCATCGGGTCGCCTGCGCCTGTGTCGCCCAGGGCCGCCATTATCTCGATCTCGCCGACGCGCGCGATTTCGTGGCGACGATCGGCCGCCTCGACGCCGCGGCCAAGGCCCGCGACGTGGCGGTCGTCAGTGGTGCGAGTTCGGTGCCGTGCCTGACCGCAGCCATAATCGATGCCTATCTCCCAGGCTTCGCCCGGCTGGAGGCGGTCGACTATGGAATAAGCACCGCGCAGCACACCAATCGCGGCCTCGCTACAACGTCGGCGGTGCTGAGCTATGTCGGCAAACCGATGACGATGCTGCGGGACGGTCGTATGAAGAGGGTGTACGGCTGGGAGGATACTCATGCCGAGTACTACCCTGCGCTAGGCTGGCGGTTGTTCGGCAATTGCGACATCCCCGACCTGACGCTGTTTCCGGCGCGCTACCCGGGGCTGTGGTCGATGCGCTTTGCCGCGGGGCACGAGCTCAAGCTGCTTCATCTCGCAACCAGGGCGCTGGGCGCGCTGGTTCGCCTTCGGTTCATCAAGTCACTCGACCGGCATGCGTTGTTCCTCCTGCGCCTCGCCAGCCTGTTCGATCCGCTCGGATCGGGACGCAGCGGCTTCCACATGATCCTCGCTGGCACCGGCCGCGATGGTCGAGCCAAAACGCGCCGCTTCCATCTCATCGCCCGATCAGGACACGGCCCCTATATTCCCTGCATTCCGGCGATTGTGCTGTCGCGACAGCTCGCCCGAGGACTATTGGAGATGCGCGGCGCCGCGCCTTGTCTCGACCTGATCGATCTCGACACCTATCTCAAGGCGCTGGCAGGGCTCCACATCAGCGTCGTCAGGGATGGCGTCGATGCCTGAACTCTCTGCTCAGGCCTACAGTTATCGCGGCGAGCCGATCGTTCCGCCGTTTGACGACAGTCGCGCGCTGTTCGCGTTCGACGGCGCGGGCGTGCTGTGTTCAGGCGGCGCCAGCCGGTTGATGCGCCTTGACGTATACGCAAAGGTGAGCTTCGCGTCGATGCAGGGGGCGCTGGGCCAGGCGCTCTATCGCCATTATCGGGTCGATCCGGATGAGATTCGAGCCAATCATCAGCCGCAGCGAACTACGGCGCGGCTTCCATCCGCTTTTCCGCCGCCGCGGTGCCCTGGTTTATCGGACTGCGCCGCATCGGGACGACCTGCGCCATGAGGTCCGCCAAACGCGCTTCGAGGCTCTGCAACAACGCGAAATCGTTAAGGCGGCAGTTCTCATACGCGGCAAGCGCCGCAGCGGCAAGGAATGGCAGGCTCTGCACGAGCAGGACGCAGCCGAACAGGTTGATCTCCCGCACCCGCTCCCAGTTGGTGGCGAAGACCACGAAGCTGCCCAGCATCAGCGACCCGCCGAGGACCGCTTCCTCCAATGCCGGGAATGCGACACGCTTGCGGGCGGCGCCGCCCTTGGCGGTGCGCACGAAAGTGAGGTGGTCCTTGATGATGCCGTTGGCGACCGCACGCGCGACGGTCCACTGCATCGCCATTGCCGCCACCATGGCGCCCGCCGCCTGGGAGGGCGGGATCGGCACGCGACGCCGGTAGAGCGCGATGAAATGCACCATCGAGAGCGTGAAGGTCGCAAGGATCGGAAGGGTCAGCACCTTATCAGGCACTGCGATGCCTGCAAATGCAACGATCGGCACCCAGATGAGGTTGAGGATCGCGACCAGCACGCCCACCGTCTCGGCCCCGAGCCAGTTGACCCAGCCGAACGCGAATTCGCGCTTCTGGTCGCGCGTCAATGCAGAGGCGCCGGGCAGGAACCGGCGCCAGTGCTTCTTGACGATCTGAAATCCGCCCGAGGCCCAGCGGTCGCGTTGCCTCTTGTAAGCCTCGAACGTATCGGGCAACAGGCCGTAGCCGTAGCGGCGATTGGTGTAATGGGCCTGCCAGCCAAGCTCCAGGATGGTCAGCCCAAGATCGGTGTCCTCGCAAATGGTGTCGCTCGACCAGCCGCCGGCCGCCGCGAGGGCGGTACGGCGGATCAGGCACATGGTGCCGTGAACGATGATGGCGTTGACCTCGTTTCGCTGGACCATGCCGATATCGAAGAAGCCGGCGTACTCGCCATTCATCAAATGGTGGAGCGGACTGCGCCTGCCATCGCGGTGATCTTGCGGCGCCTGCACCAGCCCGACTTTCGGCTCAGCGAACGCCGGGACCAGATCGGCAAGCCAGTCAGGGGTGACCGCATAATCCGCATCGATGACGCCGATGATCTCGGCATCGGGCGCAGTGTGGGCCAGCGCCAGCCGCAGCGCCCCTGCCTTGTAGCCTTCAAGTTTCTCGGCATTGACGAAACGAAAGCGCTCGCCAAGCGTGCGGCAATGCTCCGCCACCGGCCCCCACATCGCCTGATCGGGCGTATTGTTGACGACGACGATGCATTCGAAGTTCGGATAGGTGAGCTGGGCGACAGCATCGAGCGTCGCCTTGACCATCTCGGGCGGCTCCCGATAGGCCGGGATATGGATCGAAACCTTGGGCGCATAGTCTCCAGCCGACCCGCCGTTCTTCTTCAGCAGTCGTGCCGGCAAAGGGCCGAACAGGATACCGGCGATCTCCTCGATCCTCCCCAATGCGATCAACACCAGCGGTATCAGCAGCATCGTGCCGAGCGCGAGCGCGAATGCCGCGCCGGCAACGAAGTAGTGGCTCACCCAATAATCAAATACGGTTGCAGCCCACGCGCCGACCGCATGGGCCGCCGATGCCAGCAAAAACGCCTGAACGGCTGTGGCGCCCACAATCGCCAGCACCGGAAGGGAGAGCAACACGCCGACCGACACCGCGACAGCGCCGCTCTTCCAGCCATCCTCATCGGTTAGCGGGCCGGCCCAGGCAAATTTGGGCTGGTGGCTCTGGTTGTCGAACAGACCCCAGTAGGCGCCGACGCTGCCCTCGATGGTCTTCCACGGCTGATCATAGGCTTCGACGAGGTTGTAATCGATGCCCAGCGCATTGGCGCGGGCAACGAAACCCCGCATGATCTCGGCCTGCTCGAACTTGCCGGGCACGGCAGCGTTGCGATTGTAGCCGGAGCTCGGCCAGCCAAATTCCGCGATGACGATCCGCTTGCCTTTGAATTTCTCGCGCAGTTGCCCATAGATCTTCACGGTCGCATCGACCGCGCCGTCGGGGGGAATGCCGCCCCAATACGGCAGCACGTGCACAGCAACAAAATCCAGCGTGGATACGAGCCTCTCGGTGGCGAGAGCGCGTTGGCTCGGGGTCTGCGGCTCGTCAGCGCCGCCGAATGCCTGATGATACAGGTGCTCGGAAAAATCATACAGCCGCTGCCACAGATTGAGCGAATTGCTCGGCCTCAGCTGTTCATCGGCGTCGTCCGGATTGAGCAGCTCGCTGTAGATTTCGCCAGTCGATACCGGCACCGCGCCGCCGACCTCGCGTTTGACCCGCTTGACGACTTCGGCAAGCTGGTCGGGGGTCAGGTCGCGGCGGAACAGCGTTTCGTTGCCCACCATGAGGGCGTTGATGTTGCGGTTGTCGTGCAAGAGGTGGAGAGCCGAGGTGATTTCGCGGATGTTGCGGCTGGTGCACTTAGCGTTAAGCACGCCGGCCATTTCCCGCTCCAAGCGGTTCTTGCACTCAGGATCGAATTCGGGCCGGGGATCCTTCTCGCTGCGCCGGTCGGTCTTGTCGAGCCAGATGCCAAGCGTGACCTTGAGGCCGAATTCGGCGGCAATCTTGGGAACCTGCTCGACGCCGCCGGTCGACGAATATAACCGTATCGCCTTGGTATAAGGAGCGATCGCCTTAAGCTCGGCGCGGATGCGCTCTGCGGGAGGCCGGCTGCCTTCGAGATCCGGATGGACCCCGGTGGTGAACGGCGAATATGAAACGCTGTTCAGGATTCCATCAAAGTTGGCAGCGGCGGAGGCTTGAGTCTGCCGAAGGGCCCAAGCGCCAGCGTGCAGGCACGCCACCAGCGCGACTACAGTAGCCACGGAGCGCATAGAACGCTTAACCAAAAAGGGGGCGGAAATGTTAGACCGGAACCTTGTCCCCTAGGTACGGTCAGTAATGGCTTGCCGCGATAACAAAGCACCGCGTAAGTTTCGAGTAATGAGCGGACGTGGCGTTTTGAGGGCAAAACCACTACAGCAACATAAAAAGCACTGCGACAAGATATACCAAGTAATCATAATTCGCCGGCAGCTATTTGGTTCC
>JASHRR010000577.1 GCA_030037185.1 Xanthobacteraceae bacterium
TTGGCCTGCTGCTGGTCGACCACCTGCTGAGTCTGGAAGCTTTTGTCCACCAGCGTGCGCGAGCGATAGAGATCCTTCCGCGCCGAGATGAGTTGCGCTTCGTCCTGCATCTTCCTGGCCTTCGCTTGGTCAAGCGCGGCCTGAAACAGCCTCGGATCGACGTTGGCGAGTAGGTCGCCCTGGCCGACGTCCTGACCTTCGTGGAATGCGATCCTCTGAATTTCGCCGTCTACGCGCACTCTGACGGTCACCGTGTTAAAGGCCTGTACGGTGCCGACCCCTAACCGATAGATCGGGAAATCCTCGACGACGACCTCACCGCTCGTGACCGGTAGCGGTTGCGCCGCGACTGGCGGAGGTGCCGAACGAGCAACGTCCCCGCCCGCGACCCACGCATACCCGCCCGCGCCCAAGGCCCCAACCGCGCCGATGCCGACCATCCAGTGGACCGTACGTCGCATTTTGCACCCAACCTCCACGTCCGCCATCTGCGAGCCGCGATCGATCGCAAGCACGCGTGGCCTTTCCGAAACGAGTTGTCGCCATCGTGGCGGTCTCGGATAAATTTACAAGAGAATATTGATTTGGATTTCAATTTCGCTTTTGTTATAATTCAGGCTTCTGCGCGACTGACTTATCATTCCCATCGAGACGGATCTGGTCTTGGATGCTGCCGTGACGCGACGATCAAATCGGATCAAGGCGCTGCCCGACGTGAACTCGCGCCAACTCGCCGCCGTACTCGCGGTCTCCGAATTTCGCAGCTTCATCGCGGCCGCCGCCCATTTGGGGGTATCGCAACCGGCGCTGACGCTGACGATCAAGCGGCTCGAGCAGACGCTCGGCCTGCCGCTTTTTGTGCGCAGCACGCGTCAAATCACGCTTACGACGGCCGGCCGTGAGTTTGTTGCGATGGCCGAGCGTGTGCTCACCGACCTGAAATTGGGCCTGCAGAGCTTGCACGAGTTGATCGAGCAACGGCGTGGCCAGGTTATAGTGTCAAGCTTGAACCCGCTGATGATGAGCAGCGTGATTACCGAGTACACGCGGCGATTTCCCGGCGTCGAAATCCAGCTTCGTGAAGGATTTCAGGATGCCGTCAGAGACGATGTGCGAAGCGGGTTGGCGGATTTCGGTATTGGCGAAATCGGCGAGCTACAGGAGTCGCATCTAATCGAACCTCTCGGCATCACGGAATTCTGGGTCATATTGCGTGACGATCATCCGCTGGCGCGCCGCCGGAAGATCGAGTTCAGCGCACTTCAGGGGGTTGCTCTTGTGTCATTGGGCATTGGGTCCACAGCGCGGCGCCTCATCGATGCGGCGGCAACAACCCATGGCTTCGCATTGCGTCATACGGTGACGGTCAACTTACCGCGCACATTGATGAACCTTGTCACGGGTGGCGCTGGCGCCGCGGTCATTCCCGCACTTGGCTGGCCGCGGGGGGCCTTTCCGAGAGTCGTGTCTCGTCCGCTGGTAAACCCGCAACTGTCCAGTGAGATAGGGATCATCCGTCTGCGCGACCGCGAATTGTCGCCGGCAGCCGCCAGTCTTCTTGCAATGACCCGGGAGCGGCTCCGCATCGGCGGGGCGAGCTAAACGGGGCTATCCGGCTGTTCAGCAATCAGAGCCAAAATCTCCGTCGCGAACTTCTCCAGCGGCGAAACGCTCCCACCGCGTGGCTTCGCGGCGGCGCTCTTCTCCTCACGCCAGCGCTGCAGCCACTTTATCGCCGACGCCACGCTCACCTCAAAACGTTCCGCCGCCTCGCGTCGCGACGCGCCCGTCTCCACGGCTTCGATAACCCGTTCCCGCAGATCACCAGAGTAGGCCTTCGGCATCCCCAGCCCCATAAAGGAGAATCAATGCGCAAAGACTCGCAAATTCCCGACCGTCTGGGAATCTCTCCGATTCAAATCCGGCGGCAACCGCTTTAGCTGACCAAGAAACGCAATGTCAACCTTCACAGAACCTTCATACACAAAGGATCGAACACTCCCATGGTAATATCTAATGATACAGATGGAGAAGACGGGTCGAGGTCATATACCTTCATGCTTAAACTAGGTCAATACATCACATGGTTTAAGCTATACTTACGTGACCTAAAGAGAATAGGCGGGTGCAGCCTCTGATCTTATCAGAGACATAAGGCGCGCGTTTCCAAATTTTGGGAAAAACGATTCTAGACAGTGGGTCAACCTGCGGCGTCGTACGTCGCAGGAAGCTGTTATTGAGTCTTCATGTTTTGCATTGCCACCGCCTCCTTTCCAGCGTCGCAATTTCCTCCCATGCCTCGCATTTCTCCGCATAGACGGCGATCGTCCCGCGTCGATGCCTGTCTCGATGACCGCGAATATCTTGTTTCGCTGTGGGCTCGGTGTGCCTGACGCTTCGCGAAACATAGAATTGAACTTGTCCTGGGACCAATTCATCGAAACAAACCGGGAAAGTCGGGTCGGCACCTGACGCTCGAGCAGATCGGCGCGCCGCCTGGAGATCAAAAACGAGCAGGATCACAGCCCCGTCGCCACATGCGTTCATTGCCAAATACCTATTCGGTCACCTTCTCCCGGTATGCCGAATACGCGTCTTCCAAGTGGCTGAGGCTGAGGTCCAGATCCAACAAGATCTCATAGAGGACCGCGGCTCTCTTCTCGTGGGCATAGCCTTTGAGTTCGAGACACCAGTTCTCTCCTTACGTCGTCAAGGGTAAGCCCCGCCTCGACGACGCCCGCCTCGATGAGCTCGGCGACCCGCTCTTTGAGGTGATGGATCTCGTCATGCGCCTCGGCCAATGCCTGCTCGGTCTTGGCCAAGGCGGTCGGTCTTGTTGCGCCCGCAGGCTTGGGAGGCGCGTTTGCCTTCGTCCATTGTCCCAGGATGGTGGACGCATGATTGAGCTTGAGGCGCTGATTGAGCGGCAGAGAGCGGTGCCATGCCTCGACCTCCGCCCGGTGCTTCATCATCGTGATGATCCGCGAGCGATCGCCCTTGTCGATGTCGTCGAGTTCGTAGCGCTGCAGCAGCTGGCCCATGCGGTGTTGTGAGCGGCGCGGGTCGGCGGACGATTGCT
>JASHRR010000578.1 GCA_030037185.1 Xanthobacteraceae bacterium
CACCACGATGGTGGTACGGTTTTTCAAGGGCTTTCCGAAAGAAAGGTAGGTCTTGCGCCCCATCACGACCGGATGGCCGACGGTGAGTGCGCGAAACCGCTTGAGATCCGTCTTGAGACGCCACGGGAGCCCGCCGGCGCGCCCGATCACGCCGTTTTCGGCGATCGCGGCGATGAGCACCAGCGCAATCCTGCCCCCCACCCCCGTCACACCGCGACCTCCGCCTTGATGTGCGGGTGGGGGTCGTAACCCTCAAGGGCAAAATCCTCGAAGCGGAATGCGAATATGTCCGTGACGTGCGGGTTGATCTTCATCTGCGGCAGTCGCCGCGGCGCTCGCGCAAGCTGGAGCCGGGCCTGATCGAGATGGTTGAGATATAAATGTGCGTCGCCGAACGTATGAACGAAGTTCCCGGGAGCGAGACCGGTGACCTGCGCCACCATCATGGTCAGCAGCGCATACGAGGCGATGTTGAAGGGGACGCCGAGAAATACGTCGGCGGAGCGCTGATAGAGCTGGCACGACAGCCTGCCGTTCGCCACGTAGAGCTGAAACAGGCAGTGGCAGGGCGGCAACGCCATCTTGTCGACGTCGGCGGGATTCCAGGCGGTGACGATGAGGCGGCGCGAATCGGGATTGTGGCGGATCGCATTAATGATGCCGGCGATCTGGTCGATGGCGCCACCGTCCGGCGCCGGCCACGACCGCCACTGACGGCCATACACCGGGCCGAGATCACCGCGCTCGTCAGCCCATTCATCCCAGATCGTCACGCCGTGATCGTTAAGGTACTTGATGTTGGTGTCGCCGGAGAGGAACCAGAGGAGCTCGTGGATGATCGATTTCAGGTGCAGCTTCTTGGTGGTGAGCAGCGGAAATCCGGCCGCGAGATCGAACAGCATCTGATGGCCGAATACCGACAAGGTACCGGTTCCGGTACGGTCGCGCTTTTCCGCCCCGCCCGCAAGAATGCATTCGATCAAGTCGAGATACTGGCGCATGGCTGTCACGGCGTCGGTTCGAGGTGGGCTCGCGAGTAAGCGCCGGCGGCCGTCAGAGCGCAAGTCGGCGGATCGATTTCCCGGTGACTGAAAAAAATCCGGCGGGCCCGCGCCCGCCGGATTAAAGCATCAGCAATCACGGATCAGAAAAGGTTAAAGGGTGTCCTCGCTAGTGACGCCTGTTGATAACTGATACCTGATTACCGGCACCATCATTCCTCGACGAACACCTCATCGCGCTTGCGTGCGATCGTCGGCAGTACGGCGATGGCCACCAACACCACCGCAATAGCGATCAGGCTGCCGGAGATCGGACGGGTGACGAAGGTGGTCGGATCGCCACGGGCGATCAACATGGCGCGGCGGAGGTTCTCCTCCATCAGCGGCCCGAGCACGAAGCCGAGCAGCATCGGGGCCGGCTCGAAGTCATGCTTGGATAACCAATACCCCACAATCCCGAACACCGCCGTCATCACGCAGTCGAACGGCGAATTGTTGATCGAATAGACGCCGATCGAGCAGAAGATCAGGATCGCAGGGAACAGGAAACGGTAAGGCACTTGGAGCAGCCTCACCCACACCCCGACCAGCGGCAGGTTGATGACCACCAGCATCAAGTTGCCGATCCACATCGAGGTGATCATGCCCCAGAACAGATCGGGCTGTTTCGTCATCACCTGGGGTCCAGGGACGATGCCGTGGATGGTCATGGCGCCCACCATCAGCGCCATCACGGCGTTGGGCGGAATGCCGAGTGTCAGCAGTGGAATGAACGACGTTTGCGCCGCCGCGTTGTTGGCGCTTTCCGGGGACGCAACCCCCTCGATGGCACCGCGGCCGAAGCGCGAGGGGTCCCTCGCCACCTTCTTTTCGAACGTATAGGCCGCAAACGAAGCAATCACCGCGCCGCCGCCCGGAAGGATGCCGAGGATCGAGCCGAGGAGCGTGCCGCGACCGATAGCGCTCGCCGATGCCTTGAGATCGGGCCAGGTCGGCATCAGGCCGGTCAGCTTTGTCTTGAGCACCTCACGCGATTCACCCTGCTCCAGATTGCGCATGATCTCCGCATAGCCGAACACGCCCATTGCTATGACCACGAAGCTGATGCCATCCGACAGTTCCGGAATGTCGAACGCCATGCGCGATTGCCCGGTCTCGATGTCGGAACCGACCATCGACAGCAACAGCCCGAGCAGGACCATCGCCAGCGCCTTCAGGATCGATCCTCTGGCGAGGACAACCGCAAAGCACAGGCCGAGCACCATCAGCGAAAAGTATTCCGCCGGACCGAACAGCAGCGCCACCGAGGTGAGCGGCGCGCCGAGCGCCGCCACCAGAACGGTCGATACGCAGCCGGCGAAGAACGAGCCGATCGCGGCGATCGCGAGCGCTGGACCGGCGCGACCCTGCTTCGCCATCTGGTGCCCGTCGAGCGCCGTCATCACCGAGGACGATTCGCCCGGAATGTTGATCAGGATGGAGGTCGTCGACCCGCCATACTGGGCGCCGTAATAGATTCCGGCCAACATGATCAGCGCGCCCACCGGCGGCAGACCGAAGGTAATCGGCAGCAGCATCGCGATGGTGGCGAGCGGACCAACGCCAGGCAACACGCCGATCAGGGTGCCGACCAGAGCTCCGATCAGGCACATGAGCACGTTCCACGGCGACAACGCGACGCCAAAGCCGAGGGCAAGGTTATGGATGAGGTCAAGCATGGCTGTCACTTGGGCTGTTGATGCGGGCCGCGGCCGGCATCCGTTTATCGAATCGACGAGAGGCCCTTGAGGATAGAGGCCAAATCCCAACTATTCGGCCACAACTGCATCGGCAGATTGAGGGCGACCGGGAACAGCAGGACGCAAAAAGCCGTCAGCACCACCCCCCAGATCAGCGTCTCGACCAAACGCGACTCCGGCGTCGCACCGGCCGCAGCCACAATGCTCATGAAACTCGCGATAACTAGGCCGACCGGTCGCACCAACCACGCGAACAACACGACAGAGAGGCTGATGAACAGCGGCCCACGTAAATGAAAGCGATCAATGCCCGGCCCCAAGTTGGTGAGGCCCGTCGCCGAAACCGCGATGCCGAGCAGGCCGAGGATGACCGCGAATATGGTGGGCGCGGTGCCTGGCCCGAAGGCAAATCCCCGCATGCCCGGCAAATCACGCGACGCCCACAACGCGAACAATGCGACGGCCACGATCACAAGGCCACCGTAGAAGTCCCGCGGCGCCCGAACGAAAGAACCGCGGCCCTCCGGCTTCGACCCGCCGCCGACATTCTCCGACATTTATTGATTCCTCCCTGGAGGGTGACCTTATCAGCTTATGCTCTAGCCTATCCCTAGCACAAGGGCGGGCAGCGCCAAAAGCATTCGTTCCCGCAATCACGGAAGCCGACGACCGCCAAAAGGGCTGTGCCTTGGGGGCGATGAGAGATCCATTCCGACAAGGCGTGCTTGACGGCGCTGGCGGCGCCACGGGGTGATCGCAAGGCCGGGGCAAGCCGACCGCCGGTTGACGCCGCTGCGCCCCGAAGCGCCCTGAAACCGCAACGGGCGAGCGCTGGCCAGGGGCTGCGGGCCGGTTGTGCTGCTGTCGCGGCCGCGGTGCCCCGGGCGCCCGCCGCGATAAAATGTCCCAGAGAGAACAGCGGGTGGCGGACGACAACCGGCCGCCACTGAATCAATCGCCTGCTCTTCCGCCTCGGCCCTTGAGTCTCTATATTGGCACTGCCGGCTTGCCGGCTATGGCAATAAATGGCCGCCGCAATAAACCATTCGGACCCGGGGGCAGTACCCGGCGCCTCCACCATCAGATCAGCGGTCAGCAATCAGAGCCAAGGAGTGTTCTGATTGCTGACGGGCTGGTGAGAGTAAGGGGGCGAAATAGGATCGACGAGGGCGTAAAGGGCGGGCTTTTGCTCGGCATGGTTCCGCCGTTATCGGGCCACTGCAATAGTTGCCAACGACAACTATGCTCCGGTTGCTCAGGCTGCGTAAGCGGTTTGAAAGACCGATCTAAAGCCCTGGCGTCTTAGCAGCGTCAGGCGGGGTTCGGGGGCACCTGGCAACAGAAGCCCCCACCCCCGGCTCATTCCTGCAAGCGGGCGGGGAGGAACTTTTGTGCCGATCAGCGGGCCGAATCGTGTAGTCTGGGACGCAGCGGCAAGACATCATCCCCGTCGGATCTTGCCCCCCTCACGA
>JASHRR010000066.1 GCA_030037185.1 Xanthobacteraceae bacterium
ACCAAACCAAAGGGGCGAGAGACTGGTTTGCACGGTTGGTTCGTGCAAATCCGAAGCTCTTCGCTCACTGGCAGCTATGTCATGGAAACGGCCGAACAACGGGAGCCGTATGAATCGAGAGGTTCACGTACGGTTCTGGGAGAGCCCGGAGGTGAAAGTCCTCCGGGCCACTCGACACTATCAAATCGGGGGCCGCGGCGTTGCCCATCATTGGTCCGGTCCTCCCACATGAGCTGACGCCCTTGCGCTCGTCCTGAACAACGCGCTCGGCTCGCCCGCTTGTTTCAGGGTCACTGCTGGCTGCCAGTTGACGAATTTTTCATCCGGGGTCACGATGACCACGTATTTCACCGAGGGTTTGGCGAAGTTTCGCCAAGAGTTCTGGTCCCCGCCGAGGCTGGAGAGGTTATCAATACCTCGCCCCGGCGGCGCGTGGGTCGGCAGCCGCTCGAGCCGGCACTCGACATTCTCGATGAATGATGCAGGAGGCTCATAATGGGTGAGCGACCAATCATTCTAGTTGCGGGTGCTGCCGGAGACTTAGGAAACCGCATTGCGAAGGCGCTCATAGCGCGCGGCGCCGCGGTGCGCACCACGATCCGTCGCGAAGACCCTCAAGACAAAAAGGCGAAATTGTCAGCCCTCGGGGTTGACCTTGTTACGGCCAACCCTGAGAGCGTCGGCGAGATGTCGAGCGCATGCGCTGACGCCAAGTGTGTAGTTTCAGCGCTAAACGGCGTTCGCGACGTCATAATCGAGCGTCAAAGTGTTTTGCTTAGGGGGGCCGTGAAAGCCGGTGTTCCACGATTCATACCATCTGACTATTCAATTGACTTTACAAAGACCGGTCCTGGCGACAACCGCAACCTTGATCTCAGACGCGAGTTCATGAGCATCGCGGACCGCGCGCCGATCAGAGTGACATCCATCCTGAACGGGGCATTCATGGACATGCTCGGCCACGAAATGCCGATCATACAGCCGCGTATCCGGCGCATTCTGTATTGGCATGACGCTGATCAACCACTGGACTTTACAACCAAAGACGATGTTGCGACCTATGTCGCCGCTGCGGCTATGGACGAAGCGACACCCCGTTTCCTTCGTATAGCCGGCGATAGCGTCAGCGCACGCGAAATCGCCGCTACAATGACCGCAGTCACTGGTGATCAGTATCGCACTCTTTGGGCCGGGAGTATTGGAATGCTCGGGGCGATGATCAGGATCGCCAAGATCGTCTCGCCACAGCCGAATGTAACGTTTCCACCATGGCAGGGCATGCAATACATGCGAGACCAGTTCAGCGGGGGTGCGAAGCTCGATAGTCTCGACAATGACCGGTATCTGAACCTGTCATGGACGTCAGTGCGGAAACTGATGTTAGATCGTCGCCCGTAAGGGCTGAGAGCTCAAGTTTGCGAGGACACAGCAGAGTCCGACGACACCGTTGATCCAATCGAAAATTCCCTACGCGGCAGCTCTTTACGACAACATTCAGCGCGTGAAGCTGGATGTGAAGACTATCGTACCCAGTGGAGTTCCTGAGTCGCAAACCAGAGTAGACCCAGCCGCGGCCGGTGAGCCCTCAGTGAGCTGGGGAGCACGCGTGACGCGTGTTCCCCCCCTGCGTCCCGAGGTGCCGCCTCTGCTGCATGCCTAGTGAGTTTGCTTACTGCAATGCACAAGGAACTTCCGCAATGGGTCAACAACGGCTATGGCGGCCTCTCGACTGGAACGTCGCCAGTACCTCACATAAGCTGACGACTTTGGTGCACCGCGCAAGTCGGCAGATGTCGCCGGCCGTCGCGGACATTTCCACACCGACAGCGGCCGGCGTCTGAAAGCCATCACAACACACAACAGCCGTGGCGGCCGCCAGACCGGCACATCTCCACTACGTCGGATAGCTGACGGCTCGCGGCGCGAACCCTCAGGACTGCGGATGCCGGACATCGTTTCCGCGCGCTCCAAGACCCAGCGGCGATCACGATCTCGAACCTGATTAACGAACCAGTCGAGCGAGGGCGGCAGGCCTTGCTGCTTGAAGAACGCCTCCCCGCACCTTCCCTTGCGTCAGATCGTCCCCTCGCAGGCCCGCGAGCGCGCCGTTGAGAGCGTTTGGCTTGGAGAGTATCCACTCACATTTGCGCTGATCCACCTCGCAGGGGTTTTTCGCGAATCATGACACCGCAATCCGCCTGTAGAACGTCACTGCACCGCTGGCTGACATGATGGCTGCTCTTCGGGCGGTCATGCCAACCACCCGCCGCCCGCGCAAGCTCCATATCAAGCCGATAGCGTTTTCCTCTGTCCACCCGAGGGCTGCAGCCTGGTGGGGCCACCCTGCCGCAACGAAGCGGCGGCCATCGTTCATAGTCTCGCTCCACTGCGCTTCGCTGACAATATCGGCGCCCCACATTGTGAGAGTCCGCGGCCATTTCGGACTACGCTTCCTGGTTTTGATCACATCGGAATACGATGCCATCGACTCACCATGCCTTTCTGTGGTTTTGAGTTGCCATCCGGTAGAACGTTACTCCGCTTGCCCTGTGCCGATCACTGCGCGGTCGGCGGTGAGGGCGACGACCGGCCAGCCATGCAGCAGCTCATAGCGACTCAAGCGGCGGTAGTTCGGCCCATGCTGCTCCGGCGGGTCATGAAGGCCGAACAGGTCCTGCGCTGTCCAGCCCAGCGCCTCGGCTCGCTCTCCCCATTGGACAATAA
>JASHRR010000067.1 GCA_030037185.1 Xanthobacteraceae bacterium
TCCATACCAAAACTGTCGATCTTGCCTGCGCGTATTTGCTCCGCATATGCAAGATCGACCGCAAGATCATCCGGATGGCTGATGTCACGCAATGTCTTGGTTAGGAATTCATCCATTGGCCAGCCGAGAATACGGCACAGCGCTGCGTTGGCTCTGAGCCATCTGAGATCGGAGCTAACGTGTGCGATGCCGACGGCGGCATTCTCAAAGGTGGCGCGGAACCGCGCCTCGCTTTCGGCGAGAGCGCGCTTTGCCACGACCTCCTCAGTAATCAACTCGGTGAACAGCAGCTCACCGCCAATCTGACCATTAACGGTACGCCACGGCTTCAGCGACCACCGCAGATAGATGGTACTGCCATCCTCATGCGATACAAAGTCCTCCTGTTCGGCCAGTTCCTCGCCCGCCAGCACACGGACCTGAGCCTCGCGCCAGCGCAACGGCAGATCTGGCATCACCTCGTAAACGGAACGGCCGACGACCTCGCTAGGGGGCGGAAGCCTTCTAGAGAACAGAGATTCGCACTCTGAAAGATAACGACGCGAGGCAGCCAAAAAACGCAGGTCCGCATCGAATATTGCGATGGAGGCAGGCAATTGCTCGACAAGCAGTGCAAGTCCCGCGACGGGCATTTCATATACCACAAGCGTCTGGCACCGGCCGGGCTTCCATGACGAATTCTCCGGTGCCGTGAATGACCTGGCAGCAACCGACCTTGCCTTTCTCCTCGACACAATCAACGACAGCGCATGGAGCCTAGTTCCGCATTGCACGTCTTGCTTGCTCCCGCGCCCGCCCCTTTGAGCTTTATGGGTTGCCGCCCGGCTATCGACAGCACCCTTTCGCTGCAGCAGCTAAGGCCTGGTCACGCATCCGTCCACCTTGCGCCGATCTCTCGGTCGAGCGCCAGTGTGGCGTTGCCAAAGTCGCTGCACGGCGCCTCGCCTCCGGTGGTCGAGAATACGAACGGCCGCCGTTTCGCCATCGGCCGGCCGGTCGCCGATGATGTTGAGTAGCGCCGGCACCACAGGAAGTTTGCCCGTCATTCTCGAGGCGGGAATTGTCGCCACCTGACCCGCAAAGTCGTCGCGTTCCAGTCGTTCGGTTTCCGGCCATGCCAGCCGTGCCGCTTCGACGCGGCGCACGGCCGTCAGGAGCGATGTTTTGACCAGGCTGCCGAAACACCGGGGATATGCTTGGCGCCGGCATCGAGCGCCGGCGAAGATGTCATTTCTTCGTCGCTCAGGACGCGTGTGCCGGCGCGCTCGTTACCTTGACGCATCCCCTGCCGCGCACGATTGGCGAGAGCAAATCATCGTGACGCGAAGCATACCAGCTGAACACTCGTGACAAGAACGCCAATACTTGATGAGCGGCTTGTAGCCAGCAGACTTAATGTCAACGCGTATCCCACATATTAATACATGAGACAGCCACGGGCGAGTAGGGGCGCGTTTTGCCGATCGGCCGCCAGCGCCGCGCGTCTGGTGAACGCTCGTCCGCCATGGCGTTATGATGAAGCACGTCAGAGCGTCTCCTCCTCCAGCGGAAACAGCACATCGAGGTTTTCGGCGCGCATCAGGTGGTAAATATTGAAGCGGTAGGCGGTGCCGATGGAGACCTCCGGCGGAGTGAACGGGAAGGCGAGGTTGCCGCCGGTGGAGAGCCGCCCCGGAAAGCCGTGATGCAGCAGGTATTGCTTGGTCGTGCGCGCCACCTCGGCGGCGCGCTCCGCTGTGGGCGCCAGGCATTCGGCCATGATGAAGATCTCGCCCGGGGCCGCGGCGATCGGCACGCTGTGGAGCGAGGCGCCGCCGGCGCCGTAGATGCGCCAGCGCAGGTCGTAATCCTTCGGTGCATCCTCGCAGACAAGGTCCTCGACCACCTTGGCGACCTCGCGCAGGTTCTCCTCCCGCCGCGCGATGAAGCGCGGATCGGCAGCAGCGCAGAGCAGCACAGCGCGCTCCCCCATGCGGCGGGCGCCCTCAAGCTTGACGTAGCGCGTGTCGGCCTCGATCCATTCGGCCCCGCTGACCCGGGTGCGGCGGTCGTCGATCGGCTCGTAGCGCGCCTGGCGCAGGTCGAGCCGGCCTTCCGGCTCCTGCACGGTGTACGGATCAGACTGCTCATAAAGGCTGTGTGCGGCGACCGAGACCGGCGTGGCGCGGCGCTGGGGCGCCATGCTCTCCAGCTCGAAACCGCCGGCATCCAGCGTGGCGAGAATGGAATCGCGCCCCCCCGGCACGCAGCAGATCGAGGCGCATTCGACGATCTTCGCCATGTGCATGGCGAGCCCGGCCGGCAGGCCGAGCATCATCGGCAGCGAGGCGAAGATGCTCGTGTCGCAGGCGCGGCCAGCGATCAGCACGTCCACGCCTGCCGCGAGCCCGCGCTGGAACGCGCTAGTGCCCATCTGGCCAACGATCTCGCTGGCCGCGTCGACTTCCTCCAGCGTTAATGCGGGCATGCCGTCGATGCCGTGCACCTCGCCGGCGCGCACCGCCTTACGCAGCAGCTCGCGCGGTATGTCGGCTCGCAGCACGCCGAGGCGGAAATGCAGCTGATCCTCACGGGCAATATCGCGCACCATGGCCAGCGTCGCCTCGAGATGCGGCCCAGCGCCGGCTGACCCGGCGGAGCCGATCACCAGCGGGATGTCGTGCTGCCGTGCCGCCAGGATAACCTTGCGCAGGTCACGCCGCGTCGCTGCCGGCGCCGTCGCCATCCGGCCGGCGCCGAGATAGTACGGACCGATATCGATCGAGCCCATGTCGCAGCCGATCATGTCGGGTTGTCGCGCCAGCCCCGCCTGGAGCGCCGGCGTCGGCACGCCGTAGCCGAGCTGGCCCGAGGCACCGAGCACGCGCAGCGCATTGCGGCCGGTGCGACGGAAAACATCGATGACACGAAGCGATGCGGTCACAGCTCGACTCCGAGTAGCGGCCCGTGCTGCTGTGCGCCATAGGCGTCGGTGTCGCCCGGGTCACCGGCAATGACCCGGCGCGGCATGACGATCTTGATGGCGCGGCCGAGCGGATAGGGGATAACCCGCACGTCACCCTCGGCCACGCCGTACAGCGCGGCGATGCGCGGCGCGGTGAGCGCCGGCGACTGCGCCGCCCGGCCATAGGCTGCGTCGTCGGCGAACATGACGTCGAGAGTGAGCGCCCGCGGCCCGGCATTCTTGCTGCGGATCACCGACGCGATGTCTGCCAGCTTCATGGCTGCGATCCTTGATGCGGGGCGACGTCGAGACGGACGGCGATGCCTTCCAGCTCGGGCGACGCTGTGGGGTAGCGCCGCATCACTTCGGGGTCGTGGCCAGGCACGATATGTGCGCGCGTCGGCGCCAGTGCGAACAGCCGGTCGAAAGCCTCCAGCATCTGGCCCACATGGAAGGCGGTGGTGAAGGGCCGGCCCGCCTCCATGTTCTCGTAGAAATGCGAGACGTCGGAAGCGACGACCACCCAGCCGCGCGCCGTGTTGACGCGCGCAAACTGCAGCCCGGCCGAATGGCCGCCGGCGGCGTACAGCTCAATCCCCGGCGCGAGCTCGGCGTCGCCGTTGTAGAACTTGACGCGCCGCCTGTAGTTGAGCCGGACGACATCGCAGACGTCCTCCACCTCGAAGGAATGCGACAGTTTCCCATGGGCCATGTAGCGGCCGGTCGCGTAGTGAATCTCGGCCTCCTGCAAGTGGAAGCGCGCCACCGGGAAGCGGCCGAGATTGCCGCAATGGTCGTAGTGCAGATGCGTCAGCACCACGTCTTTCACCGCCGCCGCCTCGATCCCGATCAGCCCCATCGACTCGATCGGGCAGCGCAGAAAGGTGCGCCCGCGCTTGGCCGCGACCTCCGCAGTGAAGCCGATATCGATGACGACCGCGCGTTCCTTTCCCTTCGCAACCCAGACGAAATAGTCCATGGGCATGGGCGCGTCATGCGGGTCGCCGCCGATGAAATGGTCACGCCGCTGCGCGTCGCGCATTGCATAGCGGATGGCGTAGAGTTCGTATTCGGGCAGGGCCATCGCCTTCGTCTCCTGGCCGCTCTCAGGCCGGCCGGCGCGATTCGACGGTGATTTCCTCGATGCCGTAGTATTCCTCGAGGCCAATAATATCCTCGATCGCTTGTCGAGCGGCGACGTACTCGGCCTGATCCATGCCGTCATAACGGCCCTCGGCGGCCAGAGCCTGCAGTGCCTTCCGCATGGCGGTGAAGGCGTAGAGCAAGGCGAATTGCGCCTCGATGCAGCCGGCATACCCCATGGTCTGCAATTCCTGGCGTGAGAAGGTTGGCCGCCCGTCGCGGTTGCCGAGGCTCTGCACATAGATCAGCGGCACCTCGGCAAGCTTCGGCGCGCGCGCCGCCTCATCCGGGTTTCGTGGGAAGATCAGGCCCATATCGGCCCCGACCTTGGCCGCGGCGTTAACCCGCTTCGCTGCTTCCTCGACGCCGAACGAGCGACAGGAATCGGTGCGCGCGATGATCAGGAAGTTCCGGTCGATCCGGTCCCGCTCGCGGCAGGCATACTGGATCTTCTCGACGTACTCCGCGATAGAAATCACATGCGCAACGTATCTGTGGTAGTGCGCCCGCTTCGGGAAGATCTGGTCCTCGATATGCACGCCGGCGACGCCCGCTTTGCAGAACTCCCGCACCGTCCGCATCGTGTGCAGCGCATCGCCCCAGCCCGCCCCGGCATCTGCGATCAGGGGCAGGTCGATGGCATTGGCCACCGCGCCCGCGAGCCCCACCTGCTCTGTCATCGTCAGCAGCGGCTCGGAAATCGCAAGCGCGGCGCCGGTGACGTAACCGCCGACGAAGCAGACCTTAAAGCCGCTGTCCTGCGCCAGCAGCCCGCCGAGCGGGTCGTAGACTGCAGGCATATGCAGGAATTCGCGCGTCCTGATGAGCTCCCGCAGGCTTGCGGTCTTCATATCTTCCTCCCCGCTAACTGAACGGCCGAGGCGCCCCAGTCGTCGGAACCTCGAGCTGTCCGTCGAACCAACATTGATAGCATGCGGTTAGAAATCCGCTGTCCGCGGAGATGGAAAAAACGCCGAGGCAAGAAAGCGACTTCTACCAAATATAAAGATGGGCTGCCGCGGTGTCCCTATGATCCGGCAGGTCGTGCCTGACCTGACCACCGTCGCTGGAATGCACAGCTTGCAGGCGCCGTTTTGCTCTGCTCGCGACAGGCCCGGTGACCCGTGTCAGAGGAATGAACTTGTTACCCGTCTCTCAGGAAGGGCATGTGGCTTCTTGATCTGCCGCGCGGGGCTTTTGCTGCGGCAGGTCGCCTCGGCCACATCAACCGACGCTCCCGCCGTCACTCTTAATCGGACCTCGCGCGAGAGAGGATAGATGATCACCGCGCCGGCGGCTGCTGCGACGCCGGCGTCACGGCCTTGCGCCCCGGCACCAGGCGGAGCCGAAGTCCCGCTGACACGGATGTCGGGGATTCGGCGACCGAGTGTGTCCTCTTCGCCGGCGGCAATTTGGCGATATCGGCGGCGAGCGTGTGGCTCTGCCGCGCCGGGGCGAGACTGTGGGATATCGATCCGAGCTGATCGCGAGGGGCGGCGAGAAGTGCACCGGGCTCAGCCGGCGCGACAGATGGTGCCGCAATCGTTCGCCTGGCCGTATCGCCGCAGGCCGGCCAGACCAAAGCGGCCGCAACACCGGTGCCGGTCGCGATCAGAAACGGGGCGCAACGGTCCCATTCGGGTGAAGAGGCGGTTCAAGCGGCGGCTCGCTGGCTCAGCGGCCTTCGCGCAACTCCGACACGGCGGCGGTTCGCCTGGAGCTCGTCGGCATCTCGCCCCCCAGCGTGATAGACCAAAGAGGCGTCCAGTTAACTAGACAAGAGCAAGGCTCGAGGAAGATCATCCGCGAGGCGTAAGATTTGCGGGGCGGCAAGCAGCGCCCGCGTGATAAGCTGGCGCAGCCCACATCAACGTAACGGCGCCGCCTGTGACGGCACCGGGACGGCGGGCCTGCGGGCGGGAGCGGCGGCCGGAGGGGCCGGGATCTTGCCGAGGATATCCTGCTCGGCCGCTTGCAGCTTCATGGTGAAGTCGCGCGTCACCTGCTCCTGGCCGGCAGCGAGCTGAGCCGCGAGCTGGTCGACCCTTTGCCGAACCGCCGCGAGATTGAGCGACATCGCCTTGAACTCTTGCTGATCGACAGATGGGCTCGCCGCCGCAGTTGTGGCGCCAGTGGTCTGCGCAAGCGCAGCCTGCGGCGCCAACCAGCCAAGCTGCGGGGACAGGTTCGCGATCATTCCTCTGGCCC
>JASHRR010000579.1 GCA_030037185.1 Xanthobacteraceae bacterium
CGCCTATGAGGAACTATTGCAGGCGCTCGGCCCGATCAACGACAACCGCTCGGTGCCATGGAGCATGTTGAATGACGACGTTCAGATGGGTTTCTTCGACGTCTACGACCAATATATTCTCAACATTTTGTACGATGCACGGGTGCGCCCCGGAATGACGCGGCGCGAACTGGAGGTGCTCTTGCCGGATATCTTGCCGGAGATACGCAAGCGGATTTCTGGTGCAAGCTCGGCCCAGCGCCGGCGTGCAGGAAACGACGCGGACCCCGCGTTTACGGCTCCCATCCCGGGTGAATTTTAGGCCACTCAGCCAACGGCGCTTGCAAAAGAAACAAAATAAGCGGCTTTCGCTTCCTTGCGCGAAAGCCGCCGCGATCAAGAGCTATCGTCGCTGCGCAACGAAGCTCATGCGGCAAGTATTGAGCCCTCTCTAGCGATTCTTCGGCGGATGATTGACGCCGATGTGCAACACAGACGATGAGGAAAAGCTCGTGATGTCCCTACTCGGGTGTTGCGCCACTCTGTGGTGGCGAGTCACCCGCTTCTGATGATCGTTCGCGCCAGTCTCGTGTGCACTGGACGCGACCGATCCCGCAGCCACGAGCGCGATTGCGGCGAACATTGTCATTAGTACCTTGAGCATCGGGAACCTCCTCTTGAGCTCGGCCCGTGATAACGCTGCCACAGACCTTCTGAAGAGAATATGGGACGTTCCTCTAAAGCGTGCAAGTTTTGCCGGACTTGCCTATTCCGTGTGCAGAGAAATGCCATGACACAAAATTCGGCGCAGCTCGCCTCCCACAGCCGCTCGCATCATTGGCAGATGACGAACTCATGACCTTCCCAACTGCACTGTTTCGAGGCTCCGACCGTCCGAAGATCTGGCCTAGGGATGTATCAGTCGGCCGGTGACGGCCTTGATCGCTGCCTCGATACGGGTGGCGGCGCCCAATTTGATCCGGGCGTTGTCCAGGTGAAAATCGACGGTCCTTTTGGACAAGCCGACGATGATCGCAATTTCGGCGGATGTTTTGCCGCGCGCCGCCCACGTCAACACCTCGACCTCGCGATTGGTCATATCGACGAGCTTGGGCCATATCTCGTTGCGGGCGACGCCCGCAAGTCGCGCATTGATAATCGTTTCGAGCAGATCAAAATCCACCGGTTTGGTGACAAAGTCGTCGGCGCCAAGCTGGCGGGCCTTGAGCTCGACATTGCGATCGGTCATCGCAGTCAAAAAAATGAACGACATGTTTCGAAAGCGCGGCGCCGTTGCGGCGAGCCGCTCCAATACATCGAAACCGGATGCGGTGGGCATGCTGATATCGCACAATACGAGATCCGGGGGTGACTTCAGAATTGCGGCGTAACCTTTCGTGCCATCATAGGTTACCTGCACGTCGAACCCACGATCTATAAGTTCTTCGGCGATCAATTCCGCCGTCTCATGATCATCTTCGATACAGAGGATCTTCTTGCGATTTTCGCGCATGAGCGTGACTCTCTGAATCATAGCGATGTGATGAGTATCACTTTTTTCTTCGTCAAAGAATAATATTATGATAATATATTTTCATGTTTTTCTGTCAGAGCAACGATCGCTTCGCAACCGCTGACAAGCCATGAAAGAAAGATCATTGTATATTTGCCGGACTGGCGTGACTTATTGCGTTATCGAATGACGTGGATGGCCACCGGATAAGTCCGGGCCTGACGGGCCCGGCCACCACTCGACAATGTTTCGACATCACCGAACGGCCAGCCTTGCAACCGCTTTCGTCCCTGAGCACACCGGTCGAGGAAGGCCCTCCGAAAGGCGACGTCGTTCGAAACCACGCGCCAGTCTGCCAAGCGGGGCTTGATGCCGTCGTTTATGGCGACATCGGAGCTTGCTCTACACGTTGAAAAACCGAAAATAGCCTCATGACCACATCGCTCAAATATGTCGCGATCGTGATGCGTGTGGACATCAGGCACGGCGAGCGCCCCGCGGTGACCGCAATCGGCATCCTGAGTACGGCTCTGCTCTCTGGCGAGGACGCCATTACACCGGGCGCTGGAGCGCATAGGATTTGTCCTACTCGGTGGCGTCTTTCTATGGGCGGCTGTGTTGCGAGCCTTTACGCTGACCTCGGGAAGCTCAGTCGACAGTCCATCAGCACTCCCCTGACAAGCTGGTGCTGCCAACCTTGCGCTCAACCACGCCGGCCGGACTGCCCTGTGGCGAAAGTCGCCGCCGAAGCCAGCCCATTTCACGCTGTATCCGGCGGTCCGGCAGCTGCCCATGGCGGCGCTCGCCACCGCGGCGACCATCATTGCCAAGCCTGGCCATCCTTTAGCGGCACTTGCTCCATGACGCGGCGAGGGATCCAGCTCGGCCTCTGCCAAGGGCAGCACTCAAAAAGCTACGCCAGATTTTCGCTCATCAGTGTGGGCCGGCAGCCTGCTCGTGAAACATGGCCGCGCCGGCCTGTTTGTCAGCGTCAGCCTTTCAGTTCGCCACCAGCAACATGATGGAGGTGCTTGAGGGCAGCCGAGTGGCGCTCGCGGCGGGCGCGATGCCGTGTTTTGCCGGGTGCCGTCTCGATGAGGCATCGCGGCGTTGTTGCACTGGTGAAAAGCGCGAGCGCGACACGATGCCGCTTAAGAAGTTCATCGCCGGGGTTCACGCCGAGGCGCGCGGGCCCGGCTATCTGCTTGACCAGCCGCGATGTCTCATTGTTGCTCATCTCAAGCACAACAAAGGTGCGGCACCAACGCATCGTGCTTCTGCGCGTCGTCACCGACCACATCCCGCGCGTTGGAGAATCGCGTCGAGGTCGTCGATCTGGGCGACAATTTCCACTCGCGCATCGCGGCTTCATTCGCAACCGAATATTCCGCGCGCGCCGGAACGTTGAGTTTCCCAACACCTACACTCGACATGATGGATTTTCATCGGTCCCCGTGAAGATCGGGGCGGAACGCAAGTCGGTGCAATTCGCCCTAAGCTGCTCGAGGCCATGGATAACGCGTTGCCGGCAACGGAATTCTTCCGCCGTGATCGCACTCGGTGGCCAAGTCGAAGTTTCTGAAGTCGAAGACCCGCCGATAATGCGGCATCGCCATCGATACCCTATCGACGCACTCCCACGATGGCCGACCAATTGCAGTCTGCCCCGGCGTGACGACAAAGCCTGCGCAAGGCATACAACGAACTCATCGGATATCCTCATGCTTCGTTAGTCTAAGTCAGCGTCCGCACCTGATGGTGCGAGCTATGTTGCCCGACAGGCTGAACGCGTATTTTCTTTGTCGGACGTCGAGAATGCGACCATAGGCCGATCCGGCTCCGGCGTTATAACGAAGCGCCGCGGGGAGAAAGATGAGAATAGTCACATGGAGTATGTTCTCAACCTGCCGAAAGCAGTGCCGGTAGGCAAAGTGCTCGTCCATAATCATGTACGACCAACGTTGCGGCTTGGCTTCGCCGGCTTCAGGGCATGGTTGGATGATCCGGGAGAGAAGTACGAAATTTGCAGCTGTGGCTGGGCACCGAAGCTGAGCGAGCACTACCGCGTGGCACGGGCCAAGCAGTATGCTCGACTGTGAGGTCAATCAGTGGCTCGATGTCAAAATGACGTCGGGGGCAGAACTCGAACACGAGCTTGTGAAGTTACGCAGCCTGCGCGTTTCTCGCCATCGGCGCGGGCAAAAACTCGAGTAGCCGGGAACCAAACACGTGTTGCATGGCCTTGCACGGCGTGATCAAGCATTCGCCGCACGCTCGTGGTGACCAGTGGCGGCCACGACAGCAGCTCTACCTCGCGTTCTCGGGTCCTGGAACCTCATGACCAAGCTCGTCTTTTCATGAACGCATGGAAGATACAACGCTACTCGTGAATTACATCAGCTCGACGTTAATCGCCGGCCGGGCGGCCATATAAAACACCTCCAGCGAATTGGTTTGGGAATGCTCGTTTCCCATAAAATTGCCCAATAATCTTTGCGATCTGGACAGCCGCGGGTGGGCCGAGATTTGACAATCGATAGCACCAAGCGTTCAGAAACGGGTGAGTTTTCATCTTGGAAATGGGAAGCCGACGAGCGTGTCACGGCTATCACGCGCCCTCGATCACAGGCCCGCGAGTTTCACCGGATGCGAGCGAAGCAAACCGCAGGGTCAGATGATCCACGTTAACTGCCGGCAGACTGGCGCGTTCGCGTTGCGGAGTTGACGACGCCAAAAGTCGTAGTGCTCCAACCTGCAAAATCGTGGTGCTCGCACCCAGTCGATTTGGTTCGCCTTTTCATCGCTGGCTGATTGACAACCTCAGCGCCCACCCCTCGGCAGGTAGAGCGTCGCGTATTTTGCGATGTCCCGAGGCACTCAGGGAGCGTTGCCACCAGGTCCGCTGCTATCGTCTGGAGGGGGCCACAAATGGCACATAAGTGCCACCACTACCGACACCGCGACAACTCCGGTTAGTGCTTCGATCGTCATTGAATAAAAACGCCCGGCGCTAGGGGCGGTTCCACCGAACACGGTTGTAAGCGCGCGTATTGCAACCGAGTGCCGTTCAAACACGCTGCCGGGCACAATTAAACGCTCCTTGGCGGGCAAAACGGCCAGCTGCTGCTGCCGATGAGAATGGCCAGGGTGGGCTGCAGCGGGGCCTGATTTGCCGGGCCCTCGACAAGTCCTTTCCCTACCATGTGATTTCAGTTGCTAGTGCAAGCGCGAAAGGATCACGCCCAATCGGTTGTGGATAGCGGGGATGGCTGGTCTCCTGCCTTGCTCTGGTCACGCAACGCGGGAGTGTGCTACATCAGGCCTGAAGAGGGGGAGCTGCAAATGAGCGCGATGCCGAGCCCCGCACAATCCGAGTTCTCAGAAGGCTCGCTGACTATTAAGCCGTCGGACGACGTGCCGACCGTCGACCCAGACGATCCAAGAAATGACCGGTTCCCGCGCGAACGACGGTCATTCGCCAAGCGAGCCCCGCTGGCCGTGGCCCGCTTTGTGATCACGTTCCTTATCGGTGTCGGCGCCACCCTGGCGTGGCAGTCCTACGGCGATACGGCCAGAGAAATGATCGCGAACGCGTCCCCCCTGCTTGCCTGGTTGGCGCCGCCCCCGGTTGCCCAAGACCCTGCCGAAACGATCGCGCCGGTCGCGCCAGCTGGCACGCCCGCCGCTTCTTCTGCCGATCTGCAGCAGCTCGGCGCGGCATCGCTTGATCTTTACGCGGTGAGGCAGGGTGTCGACCGCATCGCCGCTAATCAGGACCAGATGACGCGAACCATCGGGCAGCTCGCAGCCGGCCAGGAACAGATGACGCGAGAGATCGCTAAACTGCAGTCGCTCGAACAGTACCTCCTTTACAAGAACTCGGAGCCTCCGCCGCGGCCTGCCCCAGCGGCCAGGCCCGCCGGGCGGCCAGCGCAGCCGCCGGCAGCGCAGCCGCCGGCGGCGCACTGACGGCCTGTCTCAACACGGCGTCGACTCCTCGACACAGGCGCCCGATCGTGATTACGGCCGCCGGTTGCATTGGCGACACCGGCGACGGCGGGCTTTTGCGCCTCGTTGCGGGATCGTCCCCCACAAAGCGCCTCTCTGATCGCCCCTCATTCCGCGCGTGAATCCTGATCTCTGCGTCGCCCGTGACGGGCGTAAGTACCCCTTATGGCAAGCGGGTACAACCGCGCGCTTACGCGGGCATATTGCGGCGAAACCATCGAGGTCCGCATTCCTCAACGGGACGCCGTTATGCTCAATGTGGTAGAATTCCTGGACCTGCAATTTTGCCCTCGGCAAATAAACTCCATCGCTAAGGACGGGGAGAGAGGCCTGAAATGAAAACGTTCATCAGTTCCGCTGCGGCGGCGGCAATTGTGTTGGCTGGAGTGATCGCCGCCCCAGCCCAATCTATCACCGTGAATCCACCCCCTACCGTAGAGATTGAGGGACTTCCTCGTTTGCCAAGCTTTTTCAAGAACTGTGAGGAACCGCTCCCCTGGTATTGTGCAAGCCCCCCAGGATTGCTGTGGTTCGGCTCCGTCGCGACGCTTCAACAGGATCGCCGACTCGCTTCGCTTCGCGCCAGCCGGGGTCCGCGCCGACGGTGATGGGTGGTGGCGTGCGTAGTTCGGGTTGGGGTCAAGCGAAACCCGCCGGCGGCCGTAATCGATTCGGGTTAGGGCATTTCGATCGCCGAATCGCTTGCAGGATGGGTAAGGCGCGCTGTTGCGCGTCGTGCCCGCCGGGGCGCCGTCCTGGCAGGCACGCTTCGCTTGGCCCACCCCTGGCTGACCTACGCGGTCATTCTCCTGGCCAACGGTATTGCAGCAGCGCAAAGGATCGCCATTACCCAGAACGCCTCGCCCCGTAGCGATGCATAGAGCGAGCCGGAGACAACCGTAAGGAGCGCCGTTGAGATCCCGACGGCCATGGTGCCGTAGAGCGCCTGCGCGGTTGCGGCAAGATGATCGGGGACCGTGGTGCCGATCAATCGCATGCCGGCGAGATGAAACAACGCGAAGGTCAGGCCGTGCAGCGGCTCGACCAGCGCCAGCGGAACAATTTGAGTGGTCGCGCCCAAGACGGACCAGCGCACAACCCCCGCAGCAGCGGCAAGCATTGCAGCGTTTGCCGGACCAATGCGGTGGAGGAGCGGCGGCCCGACGAGAAGAAATACAACAACCTCCGCGGTCACCGACTCCGACCAAAACAGGCTCGCAGTTGCGGTGCTGATCCCGGCATCGCGCCATCGAATCACCGCAAACGTATCATGGAGCGCGTGACTGCCGAGCACGACCGCGCCGACCAGCAGCAGCCGGCGAAACGTGGTCATGCGCAGGAGCTGGAGAAAACCGCAGGCAGGTTCGCACGGGACCGAAATGGCCTCCGCCGAAACGTCCGGAACCGGAACTGCGGCGAGCGCCGCGATCGCGAGCAGAAGGACATTGAGCCAGATCGAGACAGCAAGTCCCCAAATCGCTGCCGCTTGGCCGGCAGCGATCGATCCGGCAATGAATGCAGCCGATCCGGCGCCCCGCACCCAGCCGTACTCGAACCTCTTGCCTGCAGTCGAAAGAGATGCGGACAGCGTCAGAGCGTCGGCGATCGGCACGATGGGGGCGAGCAACGCGGACTGTGTCAAACTCACCAGCAGAATTGGCCCGAAGCCGCGAGCCGACAAATATGCGAGCGCTGTCACTCCAGCGCCCGCCGCACAAACGGACAACGTTCCGTGCCACGCGCGTTGGCGGTCTGCAACTCGCCCGACGAGTGGGCCGGACACCAACCGGACAGCCGTTCCCAATCCGATCGCCAGTGCGATTTGTTGGGGCGGCAGGCCACGATCCTCCAGATAGGCCGGCAGAAACGGCGAGATCACGCCGAACGCGGAATACAGGAGGGCATAGAGGATGGCGAATCTTGCGAGAGACGGGAGGGTGTGCACAGGCGGTCTCGCGCTTCGGGTCGGTAATACGACCCGGTTCAATGTCTACGGTCGACTCTAGGTCCCATCGATGATGCGAAATTTGCCTCGGGTCGAAAGACGTGCAACGCGACGTGCTGTCGTAGACATCATCCTCTGCTCAACGCCGATAAAGTGCCATCGGCAGACAATATGAAGCTCTACCGCGTCAAGGAATGCCTACGCCCCCGACATCGGCCGAACCGTCGATGACGATTGTAAATATGTCCCGGATCAGAAGCAGGCAACGTCAATCTCGCGGGTTGTGCTCGTTCAAGAACGTCAGCATGCGGGCGCGCCGTTCGAAGGTGCCAAGTGTCCGGGCGGAGGCTTAGCGGTGTAAACCTCGCAGGCCGCAACATCGTGCCCGCGCGTCGGAAGCAAAAGCGAGTAATCCGGCGCTTTTTGTGTGTTGTCCGCTCTTTTATCCTACAACGCGGCGGCTTTCGCACCATCGCAATCAGGGTAAGCTGTCGGAGGAGAAATTACGGGCTTGCCATGCAGACGAGCGAAATTGTCCCCTGCCTGCACCGCGTGCAGCGAATCTTGGCGGTTGACGTGTCCTACACGATCTCGCGCATGAAGGTTCTCGAGCGCCTGCCCGGGAACCCCCTCGAGATCGGTTTTCGATGGGGCCGTGGTGTTGACGTCACGTTTGTCGTCCTTCGCCCGTGTGATCGGCCTGCGTGCAGGACAAGAATCCCAAATTGAACCGCTCGTTTCGTGGTATCGAGACCACAATATCAAGCCTGCTTTCGAGATGGTTCCGGGGCAGTACGACGCCAACCGCGTGAATTGGCGCAATTGGGTTTCTTCCAGTCGGGATTTCACGTTTCACTCATCGGCGAGCCGGCGAATTTAACCCGTAGCGGGGATCAACTGCCAATCGAGCAGATCAATGATGCGTCGTCGATGGAAGGTTATCTCGATGCTTATGTGGGGGGCTGGCGAATTGCCGAAAAGGATCAAGCCCAGTTCAAAGCCAATGTCAGGCGGTGACTGAGCCAGCCCGGATGGTCGCTCTATCTAGGCCGTGCGAACGGCCGACCCGTTGCTGCCGCGACCCTCTACCTGCACGACCGCATAGGCTATCTCGCCGACGCGGCGACCCATCCCTTATTCCGTCGACAGGGCTTTCACTCGGCTCTGCTGCGGCGGCGAATTCGGGACGCCGCGGCTTCGGGAGTAGATATTGTATTCAGC
>JASHRR010000580.1 GCA_030037185.1 Xanthobacteraceae bacterium
ATTTGATGCCATCCCACTCCCGCTGCGCCGCATCGGCCTCTTGCTGCCGCCTTTCGAGCCTCTCCCGCGCTTCGCTCTCGAGATCGGCAACGCGCTGGCGGGCCTGATCCGAAACTGCAACATTCGGATACCGGCTAAGGAATGCCAGCAGCGCCGGCGAATCCGTCGACAGCTTGACCTTTTCCCATTCCTGCGCGGCCTCGTGCTCCACCTGCCGCTTCTTTGCCTCCGCGGCTGCGGCCTGCTGCTCACGCTCCTTCGCCTCGCGATCCAGCACGCCCAGCCGCTGCTGCGCCTCGCCGCTCGCCAGCGGCGAAGTCGGATGGCGCCCGATGAAGGCCTTCACGGCCGCACGGTCGTCGGTGGATTTGATGCCATCCCACTCCCGCTGCGCCGCATCGGCCTCTTGCTGCCGCCTTTCGAGCCTCTCCCGCGCTTCGCTCTCGAGATCGGCAACGCGCTGCCGGGCCTGATCCGAAACCGCGACATTCGGATACCGGCTAAGGAATGCCAGCAGCGCCGGCGGGTCCGTCGACAGCTTGACCTTTTCCCACTCCTGCGCGGCCTCGTGCTCCACCTGCCGCTTCTTCGCCTCCGCGGCTGCGGCCTGCTGCGCACGCTCCTTCGCCTCGCGATCCAGCACGCCCAGCCGCTGCTGCGCCTCGCCGCTCGCCAGCGGCGAAGTCGGATGGCGCCCGATGAAGGCCTTCAGGGCCGCACGGTCGTCGGTGGATTTGATGCCATCCCACTCCTGCTGCGCCGCCTCGGCCTCTTGCTGCTGTCTTTCCAGCCTCTCCCGCGCTTCGCGCTCGAGATCGGCAACGCGCTGGCGGGCCTGATCCGAAACTGCAACATTCGGATACCGGCTAAGGAATGCCAGCAGGGCCGGCGAATCCGTCGACAGCTTGACCTTTTCCCATTCTTGCGCGGCCTCGCGCTCCAGCTGCCGCTTCTTCGCCTCGGCGGCTTCCGCCTCCTGTCTCGCCCTCCGCTCGCGCTCCTCCTGGTCGATCGCGGCGAGCCGCTGTCGCGCCTCCGCCAGCAGGGGAGAATCAGGATGCCGATTGATGAAGCCGAGGACCGCGTTCCGGTCGCCGGTATTCTTGATCTTCGTCCAGGCCTGGGCAGCCTCGCGTTCTGCTTCCAGCTTCTTGGCGGCGGCGATTTCGGCCTGTTTTTTGGCCTCCCGGTCTTTGGCCTGCTGATCAAGCTCGTTCAGACGCGCCTTGCCGGTGTCTGCCGCCAGGGTCGAAGCCGGAAAGGTCTTCATGAACTTGTGAATGGCCGCCGCGTCGTCCTTGTCGACCCTCTCCCATGCCCGCGTCACCTCTCCGTCGGCAAGAACCTGGAGCCGGCGCTCGGCGTTCATGGCCAGCGGTGAGACAGGAAATCGTTTGATGAAGTTCCTGAGCGCTGCCTGGTCGGTGGCGTCCTTGATTTTCTCCCACGCCGTATCGTCAGACCCAGGCAGAGCAGGGGGCGGCAACTTGCCGAGGGCTTCCCGGGCGAGGTCGGCATAGTACCCGGTCGGATACTGCGCGAGAAATGTCTCGAACGCCCGGCGGGTGCCCAACTTGTCAGCGCGGTCGTAATCGCCCTTGACCTCATTGAGGGCCGGCTGAAGTGGAACCAGCGAAATGTGGTCACCGCCGAGCGAGCCGTAAACAAAAGGACGCTGCCGCTTGTCGGTCGCCTTCAGCACGTCATCCCGGATGCGGCCGAAGGCAAAACGAATATCCTCCACCGGCTCCGGGAGGTGCCTGAGGAGGGCCGCCGTGAAGGGACTGTGTGCGTCGTCGCCGACCCCGTCCTCGGCGGACGTTCCCGCCGCCGCCGCATACGCGACCAGGGTCTGCGACCCGGCCACATTGACACGACCAAGGCCCGATTTCTGCCCGCTGAGGACGGGCGCCGTGCTGCGCACTGCCTGCTGCTGCTGTTTCGCAGCCAGGAATGGGTTGTCGCGACAGGCATCGACAATGACCAGGCGCAGTTTCTTGGCTGCGTCTGAATCGACGATGCGATCCAGATCGATGGCCTCGTCCTCGACGTCCCGGTCGCTCGCGAGTTTCGCGTCCACCGGTAGCATGTAATTGACACCGCCGACCTCGATGGCGTGACCCGCATAATACACCACCGCCACGTCGGCATTAGCCGACGCATCCGCGAAGTGCCTGATGGCGCGCTTGAATTCCAGATTTCCGACATCGGTCACCAGGTCAACCTGGTCAAACCCCATGTCCTTGAACATCTTGGCGATCGCCGGCGCATCGTTCTTGGGATTGAGAAGCTGCTCGAAGTTCTGGTAGCTGTAATTGCCGATGACCAGTGCCACCCGCTTGTCGGCCAAGCCCCTTTCCACCGAACCGACCAACGCCGCGCCGCCGAGAAAAATAGACGTCAGCACACTAAACCGGCGCATGGTCTCACAATGTCCTGCGATCGATGCCGGGCAATTCTCTCTCTTGCCCCCGAAACACAGCAGATGAAAAATTAGCGCGGGGTCACGGCACCGGCAAGCCCTTCCGGTGGCTCTGCCAGCAGGACGACACAATTGATATGATATTTTGATCCCTACAGCTTGAGAACCACCGGCTCGAGTCTCGTGTTTGATGAACTGAACAGCGAGCCCGTATCCCATGACTTCGCGCTGCCCGCCGGTGCGAAGCTCTTCGAGTTCGAGATCGAATCGGTGCTGGGATACACGAGTTTCGGCATCACCTATCGGGCGACCGATAGGTTGCTGCGCGAGGCCGTCGCAATAAAGGAATATCTGCCGAACGAAGTTGCCGTCCGATTGCCGGACGGGGCCGTGCGCGCCAAGTCGGACGAAAAGCAGGAAGAATTCAAGACGGGACTTGAGGCATTCCTGGAAGAAGCGCGCCTAATGGCGCTGTTTCACGACGATCACATCGTTCGCGTACGGCGCTATTTCGAGATGAACGGCACAGGCTATATTGTGCTCGACTTGGAACAGGGCCAGACTTTAAGTCATCTTGTCGAGGATGCGCCACTTCCGGAAGCCGAATTCCTCGATATCTTTTCTGCGATGCTTGATGGGGTCGAACTCATTCACAATTGTGCCATTCTGCACAACGACCTCAAACCGAACAACATTATGCTGCGCGATGATGGCTCGGTGGTCATCATTGATTTTGGCGCTGCCTGGGACTTCAGGAGATCCATCACCGCCACTGCTTCCGGCTATTCGTCTCCGCAACAACATGGCGTCGGCGATCAATGGGGGCCGTGGAGCGATCTGTATGCACTCGGCGCGATCGCCTATCGCTGCACTACCGGATCGGCGCCGCCCGCTTTACCCCAGCGCCTGCACAATGATCCGTACGTCCCGGCCGCCATCGCCGCTGCGAGAACATACAACAAGGCCCTGCTTTCGGTAATCGACTGGATGCTGAAGGTTGAAAAAGCGGATCGCCCGCGGTCTGTGGCGCAAGTACGCTTAGCGATGCGGACGGGAATCGTTCCATCCGGCCCTCCGAAAATCGCTTCGGGCATAGAGCAGGCCCTGGAGCGGGTCGTCACGGCGGAGTTCGCCGACCGGCGTTCCGCCGGGAAAGTCCGCGGCCGTTCACTGACGCCCGTGGTGCTTATGCTGTTTGGCACGATCGTCCTTTCGGGCTCCGGTCTGGCGGTCTTGAAAGCAGAATCTATTTCTGAAATCGCATGTGGGCGTTTCGGAATATTGTGCACCTCATGGCAGACGGCATTGCTGGCAGCCTCGGCCTGTTTTACTGAAACGGATGTCTGCAAGGCCAGTTCCTGCACGATGGCGTTCAGATCCAGATTCCCGGCGGATGTGCTGCCGGCGCGGCTTGCCACCTTGGACAGCGCAGCGCGAGAGACGTGCAGGAGGGCACCCGAAGACGCATTGAACGCCGCAAAACGTTGCGCCGCGCGGTTTGCGGGGTTGCCGGCGGCTAGCTGCGAGGTCATTGACTGCTATGAAGATTATCTCATTCGCTTTCCCGACGGTCCCAGTGCCGGAGAGGTGAAAGAGAGCCTGCACAAGGCAAATGCAGCGTGTCTGGAACCACAGATCTTCAACCAGGCCGTTGCGTGCAGCATCGCCAGCCCCTGCGAGGCGGTCGCGTGCTTTGGCGCCCATCGGGAGGTCTATCCGGACAGCATGCTCCGACCGCAGGCCGATCTCGCGATCACGCGCGCAGCAGGCTTGTGCGCCTCAACGGAGCAGAAGTCTCCGACGGCCCAGCCTGCGCCACGCGGCAATCCCGGCCGTTCGCCTTGAAGCGGGACCGTGCACATGACTACGACTCCGTACAGCACCAGCGGCAAGGCGAGATGGCCGGCGCGCCGTAGGGCGATTGCGGCGGCCGCATCGCTATTCTGCGCGGCAGTTCTTGCAATCGCACCCAGGCTTGCGCTCTCCCTGGACCAACCGATGCGATTCACCGGCTTCGCCGGCGGACCTTTCTCACCCGTGTCGGCTCTCCGGTCAATCCGCAGCGGCATTGTTCCCGTCGCCTGGCGGCTGACGGGCGTCCCAGCCTGGATCGACGCAACCGAACTGGGCGGCGTTTCGATGTCATCGGAAACGCCCATCCAATTGCGGCCTAACGCTGCCGCGGCCCGTCTGCAGCCCGGCATCTATCAGGCAGAGATCATGATTGTCAGTTCATCCATTTCGGCAGTGCCGGCACTCCAGGTCTTGCTCGATGTCAAGCCTCGTGAACCCAACCGCCCGGAACCCCCTCGCCGTGATCGCTCGCAGCTCGGGAAATCCGTTGAGAACATTTCCTGTGCCGCATCTGTGAGCCGCTGGAAAGATTACGATGTCCTGTCGGGCTTCGTGGATTCCCTCGATCACCTTGTTAGTGTCAAGGAGGTCGCCGACTCGGTCTCGGGCACCTTGCTGGGAGACATTGCCGTGATCGGAGCCGGACCGTGCGCCATTGTCAGGTCGCTGGGGAAGATGATGTTTGCAGCCCCCGGTCCGAGCATCGACATTGGCCCGTCCGACGTCTTCCACGCGGGGGACGTACTGAAGATCGAGATACAGGCTCCCGACAATGCCCGCTATCTGGAAGCATTTTACCTGCAGTCTGACGGGATCGTCCGGCATCTCACGGCTGATGGCGGCATGCTTCCCCCCGTTCACGAGACATTGGTGTTCGGCGACGGGATGAACGGCCGAAGCAAATTCACGGTCGGCGCTCCTTTTGGGCAGGAAATGATTCTTGCTCTCGCATCCAACGAGCCTATCCTCGGTCCCGATGTGCCGACAACGCAGTCCAGCAATGAGCTTCTCAACGCTCTTAACAGCGCGTTTCCTGGCTTGGCGGCCGTCGCGGAGGCGGATGGATCTGTTACTGCAAGAGCGAAGTTCTTAACCGTGCGAGGGAGGTAATCCAATGGTACGAAACGTATGGAGGCGAGGTCTGGTTCTGGCCGTAGCGCAGCTTGCGCTGACCGCCGGCCCGGGGATGTCGCAGTCTGCGCCGCGGCACGCCGACAGCTTCACCAATGAAGAACTGGTGTGCGCGCTCAATCCTAAATGCGGGGCTGACCGCGTCGGCCCGGGGACGCCGCAGCAGGCCGACAGCTTCACCAATGAAGAACTGGTGTGCGCGCTCAATCCGACATGCGGGGCCGACCGCGTCATCAGCCGACACCGCGGCATCACCATCAGCCAGCCGGAGTCCCCGAGGCGCACGGCACCGCCACCCTATTTCAACAACATCACGTTCAATTTCGACTCGGCCCAGCTGACAAACGAAGCGCAAGCAATGCTGGGCCGGATCGCCGTCGCATTGCGCGACCCCAGCATCAGGAGGTTGGCGTATCGGGTCGAAGGCCACACCGACGCGAAGGGAAGCGTTGCATACAATCAAATCCTGTCGGAACGGCGCGCCGAGGCCGCTCGCAACTACCTGATCACGATGGGCATCAGCCAGGAAAGGCTGATCGCGGTCGGCTTCGGCAAGACGCGCCCGTTACCTAATCCGCCCGCGGCATCACCCTATGCACCTATCAACCGGCGGGTCCAGTTCAGCTGGCTCGATGAGGGACATTGAATTTCGGCAGCTCAGGAGTTTCGAGGGCCTGCCAGATGGCGGGCCCTGCACTCAACAGCAGCGTGCTTCCCACACTATCGGCCGCTTCATCGACTACGTCGCCGAACTTCCGGAGACCCGCACCGAAACGTCAGGCCTTCTACAAGATAGGTGGAGGCCGAGAACTGTCTGCCTGTGGCATGTGCTCAGCGACCTCATCACGCCGCAGCCCAAGAGCGTCTGCCGGCCCTTCCTGCCGCCGTTCGACTCCGGGGCCTCCATGATGGAGGCGGGTACTCTGCCAGTCGGCACTGCGTTTCGTGCTGGAGAGCTGCGCCGCACGCGGCCGGCCGGCAATTCCCATGCCCGCATTTGGCAGGATCGGCGATGGCCAACTGGTTCCGAACATCTTGCGCAGGTTCTGACGGACAATTTTCGGTTCTGCAACGGGCCTTTCCCGGTCCATGTGCCGCCATGGACGGCCCGCAGGTCGTATCAGAAGATCCAGCGGCGCAAGGTCGCTCACAATCAAATAGGAATCGAGGTCAAGCGACTGCGGCCTCGTAAGAGTATACAATATACATTTCAGTGCAGAAAAGCCACACTTGCGGCCGCCACTTATGTCATAATAGTTTTATGTAGAGAGGGGATGCTATGAATTCAAAGGCTGATTTCATAGTTTGGCAGTTTTCATAGTTCGCCGGCGGACGCAGAGCAAGCAGAATTCACCATCAGCCAAGGAGGACACCAGCACTTCTGCAACTAAGGCTTCCGTTTTGCGCTGGGCATTGTGAGACCTCCGATGAGGGCAGGTGGCATTGCCCCAGGTTTGATGACCCCGGCGCAGGTATTGGCATGTGACTAGCGTGCGGGGAGGGGGGGAATGCTGCGTTCAGGGGGAATGCTGCGTACACGGTTATGTTCACATCCGGCGCCCATGCGGCACAGTGCTGGCTCAACACGCTGGCCGATCCTAATGCCTATAAGCGCCGTGGCGCTGATGACAGGGGCGCCCTCTGCCGCATATGCGCAATGTTTTGGCAGCCTCAACTCTATTACCTCGGCGGCCGGTACAATCAACACGGCCTTTTTACCCAGCGGCTCGGCCTTCCTGTCGCCGGCGCCAAACAGTGCGCCCGATCAGCAGGGTGGCGGTGTGTGGACAAGGGCCGTTGGCGGGGCGGTTAACACGGAAGCTAACACCAATTTCAGCGCATCATTCACCATTGCGACGCCAAATGGCCCCAGTTTTCCGATTGCTTTCAGCGAACCCTGCCGCGCAACCGTAAAGCAGAACTTCGCAGGCTTTGAGGCTGGTCACGACATTGCGCTTCTCAATACCGGCAACTCAGACATGAATTGGCACTTCGGCGTACTGGCCGGGTATGTTGGGGTGAGCATCAATACTCCGCAGGAAATGAATATTCCTGGCCAAAGCGGCAATGTCGATGCGCCGTCCGTAGGCCTCTACACTGCGTTCTCCAAGGGCAGCTTTTCGGCCGATGTTCAAGCCCGTCTGTATGAAGTCCAAGCCGCATCTTTAGGGCAAAGGCTCGATGGGCGCGGCTATTCCCTTACGGCCAATATGGGCTATCGCTTCGATCTTCCCGGCAACTGGACCTTGGAGCCTTCGGTTGGCGGCATTTTCTCGCGCACCGCGATCGATCCGCTCGCCATCGCCGGCGTGCCCTTCCCGGTTAGCCCCACAGCGTTTGTCCCATTGAGCGGCGCCCTGCAGTTCCAGGACGTCGAAAGCGCGCTCGGGCGTGCGAGCATGACGCTGGGTACCAGCCTCCCTCTGGCTGGCGGCCAGATCGTCGCGTATCCCTTCGTCACAGCAAGTGTGTTTCACGAATTCGAAGGCAACGTGACCGCCTCGATCGCGATAGCCGGGACACTTCCTATTCAGGGGAGCGGTAATTTCACGGCCAGTAGCGTTGGCACTTATGGTCAGTTCGGCGCCGGCAGTGCCTTCGAGTTGGCCGATACCGGCTGGCTCGGCTTTGCCCGGGTTGACTACCGGACCGGCGACAATATCCAAGGCTACAGTGTCATCGGCGGACTGCGCTACCAGCTCGAGGCGGAGAATCGCGCCCGCCAGCCGCAAATGGCCGTGAAGGCTCGTCCCGTGGAGGGCTACGATTGGACCGGCCCTTATGTCGGCGTCTCCGCCGGCAGCACCTGGGGCGGCATGCATTGGGCGTCTCCAGGCGGTCCTGCTGACCCCGATTACGCGGGGTATCTTGCTGGCGGCCAAGCCGGTTACAACTTCCAGACGGGACAATTTGTTTGGGGCATTGAAACAGACGCCGGCGCATCAAATGCCCGCGGGGGAAGAGCCGCCTGTCCAGTCCAACCGCTCTTATTTAGCTGCGAAGACGATGTGGGCATATTGGGTTCTCTGACAGGCCGGTTCGGATACACATGGGGCCGGGCGCTGTTCTACGCCAAAGGCGGCTGGGAATACGGAGAGGTCACGGCCGGGACGAGTTTGAACTTTGTGGACCCGGCCCTTGGCTTGCCCCCCGTTCCTGGGACGCTGAAGTCAACCAATTGGGAGAACGGCTGGACCGCCGGCGTTGGCTTGGAATACGCCCTCACGGACAGGTGGTCCGCAAAGGCAGAATACATGTACTATGGGTTTCCGCAGTACGCTTTCACAGTGGCTCAAAACGCGACAGCGAATGCCACAACCGCAGGCAATATTGTTCGAATCGGAGTGAACTACCACTTCAAACCGTAGCCCGGAGGAGGGCGACACTGCCGTGCAATCGAAGGCGTGCGTCGCCGCGGGGCACACTCCGTCTCTGCACCGGCTCGCCGGCGTCCGATCGTCGGCGCCGCCGGTCAACAATTGAAATCTTGCTTGGTCGGCTGCCCGCTGAGCGCTGACGATGTGAAGCCGGTCAGATTACGGTGTAACTGCGAGAGCGGATATATCGATTCCCGCTGGCCGCGCGCCAACTCTAGCCTTTCGCGTTGGGCCCATGATGGGCTGGGTGTGCTTGGCGAGAAGCTGCGGGACGATACGGCGGTGGAACCGGTTGTTCGTCAGTAACGGCGACGTCCGCCGGCACGTCGATGAGATCGCGGATGCTGCGGCGTCGGGCGTCAAATCCCAAGGGCTTGACGATCGACGGCGGGGCGGTTGTGCTCAGGCCTGACGCCCTGTCACGTGTCGAGGAGCGGCGCCGACCGGCGGCTCCTCAGGCCATCCTCTGCGCCTTCGACCTGATCGAGCAGGATGGCCCTGCGCCATCTGCCGTTCCTTGACCAAAAGCCGGCGCTGACGCGGCTGCTGCCCATGCCGACCCGCTGAACGAACACATCGCTGACCCCACGGTCCTCGCGCAGGCGTGCTGATCGTCTCAAAGAAGATTGACGACACCGTCGGTGCAGGACTGTGCTCCGTCAAGATCAGGGGTGCGCAATCCCGCAAAACTGGCGGTGCAGTGAGAAATGGAGCGGATAATCCCCGATAATATTTCACTTTCGGCCCAATGTCCGGATTGTGCGCGCACCACGTGATGGCGACCACCTGTTCCGATTGAAGACGACCAGTCGTTCCAATTGATGGCGACCACCGGTTCCGATCGATTGATTGCAACGTTCCAACAATATAGACCGCATCGAAACGCGCTCACATTATTGCTGTCCCCCTGCAGACAGACTCCATCTCTGGCGCAAGACAGCCTCCAGAACACGCGAACCCTCGATGAGTTGTCGCTTCGAACAAGTTCACGCCGTAAACGCCCTGATAGTAAGCGATTGTGTCGTGAGGGTAAGGGCTAGCGGGGTGAGACGATGAAAATCCTTGCATTTGTTTTCGGAGCCGGCGCGTACGGGGAATTTTATGTTGTGCTTGGTGAGCGCGATCCGTGGCTTTCGCTAAGTGCCGGACTAGCCTTTACGCTTCTATGTCACGCTGCTTCGCGGCGCTCAGTTGGTACAGCACCGGAGATCCAGTTTGCCATAGACATAATCAACGGGATCAGAAGCCGGCTCGCAAGAGGGCACATCGCGGGCCTGTCGACGTAATGCCGGCGTTGACTTGCCTGGGCTTCCGGCGATAGCGGCTGCGTAGCACGGCGTGACGATAAAGTCGGGCGCAAGATAGCGATTGGCTTGGCCATTGCAGCGATTGCTCGCGCGCAATAGCGCGCCCACTGCAGCGCCATCCCAGGCAGTCCCTACTTTGGTGCAGCAGGAGGTAACGCGTAATAACGACAATACGCGCAAGGCTGCGGCGGGGTTGCTGGGCGGTTACGCCGCTTGAGGCCCGGCCCGTCTGCGAGCCCAACAGGGGTGTGGACCGGGGGCTGCGTGAGAAGCACAACTCGAAAGCCTCTCGCAGGAGTGAAAAACCGACAACTGGTGAAAAAAGACCGACACCAAACCTGCCGCGAAAAATGAGGCATTCAAAGTCGACGTGGCCGTTGGCGACTCAGCCTTTAAGTAGGAAGCCCGACAATTTGCCGCCGCGTTGCGGCATGCTGCACAGTTGCTCGGTGCTCCGCCGGAACCCAAGATATGAAACCGGACCGTCGGAGGCGATCCGAGCACGGCGCCTTCGAAATTATTCGGAGGGCTCAGAAACCCGGCACCGCAGCATCACCAGGGAAGTCAAAAGAGCTTATGCGCCAGTTTCTGACCAGTATGTCAGTTTCTGGCTAATAAATCAGGTTCTCGGGCATGGGCTTTATGGTAGATTCGAATGATCCGATTCCTATCGGACCTGTCAGAGACCACGTCATGGCTGGAACTCCGTGCCACGTTCTTGTCATTGAAGACGATCTGGCAACAGGCAAGCAGCTTGTACAGTCTCTGGCGACCAATGGCTATCAGGTTGATCTCGCGGTCGACGGCAACGAGGGGCTCAGATTCGGACTCGCATCAGAATACGCTGTGATGACGATCGATCGCATGCTTCCGGGAATCGACGGCGTCGCGATCATTAGGCGGCTGAGGGAAGGCGGCATTGCCACGCCCGCTCTCATCATCAGTGCGCTCTGCGAGGTCGAGGATCGCGTACGTGGACTGCGTGCCGGCGGAGATGACTACCTCGTCAAGCCGTTTGCCTTCGCCGAGTTGTTGGCGCGCGTGGAAGCCCTGGCTCGCCGCAGCGCTACGGTCGTCAAGGAGACGGTATTGCGGGTCGGCGATCTCAAGCTTGACCTCATATCGCGAACCGTGACCCGCGGCGGTCGGAACATCGAGCTGCTGCCGCGGGAATTTCAAGTTCTCGAATTTCTGGTTCGCAATCAGGGCCACGTAGTTCCGCGCACTATGCTGCTGCAGCGTATATGGGATTTGCATTCTGACTCCACGAGCAACGCCGTCGACGTCTATGTTGGGCGCGTCCGCCGCAAGATCGACACTCAGCAAGCCCATCCGCTCATCCACACCGTACGAGGCGTCGGGTTTCGTATCCGTGTTCCTGACTAGTAGCCGTCATCACCGTCCTCCGCAGCCTCACCAAACAGCGAACCATCTCAACACCTGTAAGAGACGAGGCGGCTAG
>JASHRR010000581.1 GCA_030037185.1 Xanthobacteraceae bacterium
AATGATGCAGCGCCCCAACATAGGCCCCAACTCCACTTGCGGTGAACCTGTCTGAACCAGTCGGTTAAGCGACCCTCGCATGCTCGAGCATGAGCATGAGGGCTTTTGGTGGATAAACTCTGAACGCGTTTACTGTATTTTGACCACGAGTCGACCTCTTACGCCACCCTCAGCGATCTTTTTCCCCGCCGGGATAACGCCGAGGAGGTCAATTTCCTCAATCATTTTGACCAATTTTTGCCGATCGAGATCGGTGGTAAGCCGCTGCCACGCCTCCTCGCGCCTGCGCAGCGGCGCCGTTACGGAGTCTATTCCTAAAAGAGACACGCCGCGCAAGATGAACGGCGCGACAGAGGCCGGCAGATCCATGCCGCCCGCGTTGCCGCAGGCCGCGACCGCGCCGCCGCGGCAGGTCATCGACAAGACGTTGGCGAGCGTGGTTGAGCCGACAGTATCGATCCCGCCGGCCCAGCGTTCCTTGGCAAGCGGGCGCACGGGGCCGGCAAGGTCCGCGCGGGGGATCACCTCGGTCGCCCCAAGCTCCGCAAGATAGCCGCTCTCCGCCGGACGCCCGCTCGAGGCCGAAACCTCATAGCCGAGCTTGGACAACAGCGCGACCGCCACCGAGCCGACCCCGCCGGCAGCGCCGGTGACGATCAAGGGGCCGCTGCGCGGCTCAATCCCGGCGCGTTCGAGCGCCATCACGCAGAGCATCGCCGTATAGCCGGCGGTGCCGATGGCCATGGCGTCGCGGGCGCTCAGAGCGGACGGCCGGGCAATCAGCCAATCGCCTGTCACCCGCGCTTTTTCGGCATACATCCCGAGATGGGTCTCGCCGCATCCCCAGCCGTTGAGCAGAACCTGATCGCCGGGTTTCCAAGCCGGGTGGGAAGACGCTTGCACGGTTGCGGCCGCATCGACGCCGGCGATCATGGGAAATCGCCGCACCACGGGCGCCTTGCCGGTGATTGCAAGGCCGTCCTTGTAGTTCACGGTCGACCATTCGGGCCGCAGCGTAACGTCGCCGTCCATCAGGTTCTGCTCGTCGAAATCGGTCAGCGCCGCGGCGGTGCCGCTTTCGGTCTTGGTGATAACGACGGCCTTGAATGTGGCCACGCGGACTCTCCTGTTCGTTAGCTGCGTAGCCCTCGTTTGCCCCGACGCTCCTGATGATGCGTTCCCGCGTCCGCCGAAAGGGCTGCCCCGAGGGTTGAAGGCGATCGGAATAGTTCCGAGGCGATTATGACGGGGTTGGGGCAGTCAACCATCCCTGCAGCGAGAACTTTGAGCCTGTTATCCAAGCATGGCTTTGAGGCCGCCAAGGCTTGCCGGCAAGCCGATCCCGCAACCCTCAGGTTCTGTCAGGAAGGGTGGCGTCTGGGTTCCGCGGTCTCGATGGGCCGAGGGGCGTCTTGCGTCCTATCTCCACTCGGCCGGCGGGCCGGTGAGCCCGGTGAGCGCTTGCGCCTCCGAAACTGCGCGGCGATACCGCCGCACCTCGCGATGATTACGGATGAGGCGCCACACGTCAAAGTCGAGGAGCCCGGCCGCGCGCAAAGCCTTCACATCGTGCCAAAACGCCTGCCAAAGGCCGAGCCTCAGATCAGCGATCAGCACCTTGGTCGCGAGATAGGTGCCGATCTTGCGATAGCGCCCGACGATTTCGGGGCATTCGCGCGCATAGGCGATGAGCCCGCGCGCTGCCTTTGCCCAATCGTTTGAAAGATTGTCGTCGCCCCAGAACTTCTCCCATAGCGGCCGGGACAGAAGCAACGCGGCGCCGTGGCGGGCGAGCCGGATCAGGAACTCACGATCCTCGGTAAGCCGCAGCCGCTCGCAGAACCCGCCCACCGCGAGCGCCGCTTCGCGCCGAACCGTGATGCTGGTCGCTTCGACCGGAATGAGATCGCAGATCAGCGCCCACTCGAACGCCGGCCCGGCGAGACGGGTCGCCGCAATGCGCCCTTCGCGGGACCGTTTGCGATCATGCCGGATCGCCGAGCTTAGCGTGCAGACGACGCCCGCGTCGGCCGCAAAGGCCGCGAGCGGGGCTGCGAGGCGACGCGGCAGGTAGGCATCGTCGCTGTCGAGAAAAGCGACGATGCCGGCGCGCGCCGCTTTGAGGCCGAGATTGCGCGCTGCGCTTTGGCCGCCGTTGCATTGCGCCGTGATCGTCCGGATACGCGGGTCGCGCAACGTTGCCAGATAATTGCCTGTGTTGTCGCGCGAGGCGTCGTCGACCACGATCAGCTCGAAGCGAACACCCTCCTGCGCGAGCACGCTCGCAATGGCTCGCGGCAGACTGTGCCCGCGGTTATAGGTCGCCAGTACCACGGCTATGTCCGGTGCGCCGGTCTCACGAACGTCGTTCATGACCCCGCTGTATCAGCCGGGCCTGACCAATTCCAGCGGCGTTTCGTTTCGACCGCGTCGGGCCGCAGGGGCGACCCTTACACTCACCGCCCCGGTTTGCACACCGCGTTGCCGGCCGATCACTGCGTCGGCGGGAATTTTTCCAGCAAAAGCCCGTCGCATTGGTTTTCGTCGACCGCCGGCGCCAACCGGGCCAGGGTCGGCCCGCGGCGCGTCCTACGCCGCGCTCGCTTGCAGGATTCGTTGGATCGGCTTTTCGACAATCGGGAGGTTGACCAGCGCCGACAACACGGCGAACAGGATCGAGAGCTGCCACACGACGTCGTAGGAGCCGGTGCGTTCGTAGGCGAGCCCACCGATGAAGACCCCCAGGAAGCCGCCGACCTGATGGCTGAAGAAGGCAAAGCCGGCCAGCATGGCCAGCCAGCGGGTGCCGAACATCATGGCGATCAATCCGTTGGTGGGCGGCACCGTCGACAGCCACATCAGCCCCATCACGGCGCCGAACGTGATGGCGCTTGCCGGGGTTACCGGGAACGAGATGAAAGCAAGCACGGCGAGCGCGCGGACCAGATAGATCACCGACAGGATGTACCGCTTAGGCAACCGCGCGCCAAGCCAGCCCGACGACAGCGAGCCGACGATGTTGAACAGCCCGATGACCGCGATGGTCCAGCCACCAACGGAGGCGGAAAGGCCGTTGTCCGCCAGATAGGCCGGCATGTGAATCGTGATGAAGGCAAGCTGAAAGCCGCAGGTGAAGAAGCCGAGCACGAGAAGCAGGTAGGAGCGATGTCCAAACGCTTCCGCGACCGCTTGCTTGAGAGACTGCGAGGGCGCCGCGCCGGGCGTCGCCACGTTGCGCGCCGTCGCTAGTGCCGACGACAGCGGCAGCATGACCAGACACAGCCCGGCAAAGATCATCAACGCACTCTGCCAGCCATAGGCATCCTTCAAGCCAACTGCGAGCGGCGAAAACACGAACTGTCCGAACGAGCCGGCGGCTGTGCCGGCCCCGAACGCAAGCGACCGCCACCGTTCAGGCAACAACTTGCCGAAC
>JASHRR010000582.1 GCA_030037185.1 Xanthobacteraceae bacterium
GGTGTCGCCCAGAACCTCAACATTCTTGTAGCCGGCGACATCGATCAGCACACCACGAGTAAACAGTGCACCAACCTTTTCAATCTCGAGCTTCGTGAAACCGGTTCTTGTGGCGACATCCTCTGCTTTGAAGCAGTTGTACATGCTGCCGTCATGCATGATATGCGCTAATCCATCCAGGTCGGTGCCGACCTGACCCATTTCGCCGACCACCAGCTCCTCATTGAAGCTGAAGCGATTCGATCCAGAATACGGCGTGTTCCTTTTCGTATACAGCTCGAAATGTCGCGATCCCAGCGGGATATTGGCATTCAACGGATGAGCAAGCTCGATGACATCACCTGTTTTGATGAGTTTGATTGCGTTGAGCACAGTTTGGGGCCCCATGTGGTTCGCGGCCCCGCGTTCGTCGCCTGCTCCCCATTTCGAAGGGCACCGCACGCTGTCCGGCGGGAACGTCCAAGTCGGAGTCTCAGCATACGCAACAGAACCCGCCAACATAATTGCGGATACGATCATAAGCGATGCTACGCATTTCATAACAGCCCCTCCCTTGCTTCACCCACATGGAATTGGGTTCGTCACGGTCAGCATGGGACATTCCGAACTCGACCGCAACACGGCGAAACCGCCCCCAGGTTTCGAGACCAATCTGACTTCCGGAACGGGGTCATCTTCGTCCGGCACGACGCACCGCCACCGACAACCGCTCTGCCTTCAACAACGGAGGACCGGCGAGGCTCATGCCCGACCCATTGGCTTGCACGAGGCGCAGCCGAACGCGCTCTCCTCCGATTTACGAATGATAGTTACTGGGTTCCCCGCCGTGTCGATGCCAACCACTGTGGTCTTTCGATTTTGTCCTTCCCCTTGGAAGTACGCAGTCAGGCTTTTGTAGGGTGGGGCGGGACTGAATTTTGATGTCGCGAGGTTTAGCTGCCAAAGCCCGAGCAGCGGATCGGTTTGTGCAAAACCAATCTGAGGGAATCCCCCAATTGCTAGGCCTAACAGGATGCTAATCAGCATAAACGTGGCACGTCGGCTCATGTAGGTCCTCCCATTGCCTCTCCGCGCGAGCGTAATCGCGGATGCTCACTAAAATTTAGGATTGTCCGCCGGGGGACCGAGGCTGCCTGTTAAATCGGCCCCTTCGCTTGAGAACTAAAACCGCAACTTACATCGAGCAATCAGTATAACGTCACATTAACGAACTTACGTTAGCGCTATGACAAGGTCAATACAATACCCAACAATCCACGTCTGCGATGCGCCAGTTTGAAAATTCCACCCCAAACACGTTGCCGCTTGCAAAGCAGAAAGCCTTCGTCCAATTTTCTTGCTCGCAAGGTTTCAGTCCGGTATTGGCCCGAACCCGCCCGAGGGGATCACGGGCAGAGCACGGCAGCTTTTGCCCCGGCACTTCAGACGTAGATTTTCTCGGCGATCTCAGGCGCGTCGTCGACCTCAACGCCGAGGTGGTGTACGGTGCTTTCGATCCGCGTGTGGCCGAGTAAAAGCTGATCGCTCGCAAGTTCCCCTGTGCGGGGTAGATCAGGGTCGCCTTGTCCGGCGCATCGAATGCGTGGCGAACTTCCTTGGGTCAATATCTCAATCGAAGATGAGGACAGTCGCACCGACTTCGCATAGAACGCGGTGCGGTGATCTGGCGTCATCGGGAGCGTGCCAGCTCTCTCCGGCAGAAAGCTCAGTGCGGATTTCATCTTCGTGCTCGATCACGAAGCTTCCGGATATGACGTAGACGATGTGGCCTTTGTTGCACCAATGGTCTGACTTGAAGCCGGAACTGAAGACGACGATACGCAACGTGATGTTGCCAAGCTCGCAAGTTCGGGTCGTAGCGGTGCCCGTCTCACCGGCCTGGATAACTGCGGGGGTCCGCGACCACTTGACCACGCCGATTGGGAAGTTTTCGAGTTTCATGACGTTCCTTTGTGAACCAATATCGCAATTCAAAAGCAACTCGCTCACTTGCTCGTTTGGGAAATTCGATGCAGGGCAAGAAAGGCAATGGGCTGCTTAACCGCAACGCCTTTGCTGCACTGCAGGAGTCCGGAATTCGCTTCCGGAGCTGAAGTAACTCCGGACCCGTCCACCGAGTCTGCGCGTGTCGCTCGCGCGCGCGCCTCTTATTCTGTGGCGCGAATCCTCGCACAACACGGGCACATTGATGAGAGTGGTCGCGAAGAGTGACCGCGCTGTCAAATTGCAATATTGTCCTTTTGAGCTTGCTCGTTCGCGAATGGCCGCGTCCCTACTCTTCCAATCCTCTTGACGGGACTTACACCATAAACCTCGGCAGCGGAAATGATAAAGTCGTTGCCGCCGGAGGCAACACAATCAACCTCGGCAGCGGCCAAGATGTCGTGGACATGAGCACGGCCTCTGCCGCGACAGGTAACACGATTTCCGGGTTCGGCGGCCAGGACCAAATCGACCTTGACTATATCGGATTCGGGCCGAACACCACGGTTGCCTATACACCGAAGAATAGCAATACCGGCGGCACGCTGACCGTGAACGACGACAACGGCAACATTGCCAACATCGCGCTCCTCGGCCAATACGTCGCCGGAAGCTTCGCTTTGTCGAGCGACGGCCATGGCGGCACACTCGTCGCCGATCCTGCCGTCGTTGCGCAGAGCCAAGTCGCGTCGCCGCATGCCTAAGCGGCCAACCGGAAGTCAGGCGATCGAGGTGAATTCGGGGGGTACGCGCTCATCATGTGCGGGCGAAGCTCGGGAGCGCGTCGCGTATGCGGGCGATGACTTCCTGCCAGTCGCGGGCAGCGGTCTGCCGGAACAGCCGCATGGTCGGGTACCACGGGTTGTCGTCGCGGTTCAGCAGCCAGCGCCAGTCGGGCAGGTAAGGCACGAGCACCCAGACTGGCTTCGCCAGAGCCCCCGCGAGGTGAACGACGCTGGTGTCGACCGAGATCACGAGATCGAGGGACGAAATGAGCCTTGCCGTGTCGGCAAAATCCTCAAGCGCCGAGCCAAAGTTGAGGATGTCCCTTTGCCGCCTGAGGGTGGTTTCGTCGCCTGCGCGGACATCTTGCTGCAGGCTCACGAACGTCGCCTCCACATCGAGAAGCGGCGCAAAAGCGTCCAGTGGAATGGAGCGCTTGCGATCATGCACGTGGTGCCGGTTGCCCGACCAGACAAGGCCGATGCGGGGCCGCGTCCTTGGCCCGAGCCGCACCTCCCAGTCGCGCCCCGGCGGTATAGGCAGATACGGCACAGTCGCGGGGATGGTCTCCATTCGTGTGCCGAATGCCAGCGGCAGGGTCAGGATCGGGCACTGCACGTCAAACGGCGGCCGCGGCGCATGTCGGGTGGCGCAATAGGATACGCCCTCAAGGCCCGATAGCAGCCGCATGAGCGGGGCATTGACCTCAAGGATCACCTTCGCCCCGCGTGTAGCCACCATCGGGATATAACGGCAGAACTGGATGATGTCGCCCATCCCCTGTTCGCCGTAGACCAGGATAGTTCTGCCCTCGATTGGCTCGCCCAGCCAGAGCGGCTGCGTGAATTGCCGTACCTCCTTGCCGAGCGAGCGGTGCCTCCACCGCCATTCAGCCTCGCTCCAGCCACGCTCGAAATCGCCGACAGTGAGCCGGACCACGGCCGCGTTCCAGTGCGCCTCCGCGTAGTCGGGAGCGATCGCCGTCGCCTTGTCGTAGCTGGTCAGCGCCTCCTCGAACCGCCCCATCTCCTGCAGCGCATTGCCAAGATTGTTATGAAGCGCAGGATGGTCGGGCGTGAACGCCACGGCCTGCCTGCAGCTGGCCAGCGCCTCCTCGAAGC
>JASHRR010000583.1 GCA_030037185.1 Xanthobacteraceae bacterium
CGAGGCCCGGCTCCGCGACAGCGAGCGGCAGCTCCAGGAACTGATTGCGGCCATCCCAGCGGCGATCTACACGACCGACGCAGAAGGCAAAATCACCTACTTCAATCAGGCGGCAGTGGAATTGACCGGCCGTAGCCCGACGATCGGCAGCGATGAATGGTGCTCGACGTGGAAACTCTACCATCCGGACGGCAGGCCGCTTGCGTATGACCAGTCGCCCATGGCCATCGCTCTCAAAGAAGGGCGGGCCATCCGTAACGCCGAGGTTGTGGCGGAACGTCCCGATGGAACCCGGGTTCCCTTCATCCCATATCCGACACCGTTTCTCGACGGCGCCGGCAGCATCATCGGGGCAATCGTCATGCTGGTGGACGTCAGCGAGCGCAAACAGGCCGAGACGCAGCAGCGCATCTTCCTGAAGGAGTTGAACCATCGTGTCAAAAACAACATGCAGATGCTGCAAATATTATTGGAGGCGGGTGTGCGAAAGGCCAGAAGCAGCGAGGCGCGAGAGGTACTGGAGGAGGCCAGTGGTCGGATCATTGCGATGGCGGCAGCTCAACGCGTCCTATACACGACCCATGATGCAACACGGTTCAACGCGCGTGATTTTCTCAACGCCGTTTGTGAAACCGCAAAGCACACCTTTCCTCAGGAATTGCACATCGATTGCGAAGCTGATTCTGTCCAGCTGCCGAACGACTCGGCAACACCGCTGGCGCTGATTGCAAATGAGCTGCTTACGAATGCGGTCAAATACGGTGTGAATAGACAGTCCGGAGGTACTATTCGGGTTCGATTGACAAGAGAGAATGACTCGTTTCTGTTCTACGTAGAAGACGACGGCCCGGGCTTCGATCTGCCGTCGGTGCAGCAACGGTCATCCGGGTTGGCTCTCGTTCGGGCACTCGCGCGGCAACTGCGCGCGGAATTTGAGGTAGCAAGAACACCCACGACCCGATGCAGCTTGCGGTTCCAATAGCCGCCGACCCTTTGCAGCCGAGTTGATTTAAACGCACCCGTGCAGGTTATTCTTCGCGTCGCCGCTTGAGTGGCGACGCGAAGACTTGACGCCTCACTGGCTGACGCCGGGTCACCAGACCAGCGTACGCGCGGGCCCGCTCGCCATGCGCGCAGAAATATCGAAGTCGCAGTTCAGCGGACGATGCCAGCTCAAAGAAATCTGGTGTCCATCAGATCAGCTACCGAGGCGCGGGGCCCCAGGTGCACCCGCTTCCCTCGCGCCCACGCAACCCGCTCTCTCTTGCCACATTCGGAGTTTCGTGCCGCTCGATCGCCGCACTCGATAACGCTCGACAACTGCTCAAGTAAGGCCCGGAATCTCGCCTTCGCTCTTCATCCGGGCGTTATCGCTGCCGTGGCTCGCAGATGAGGCATCTTTGCAGTCAAGATGGCGTTTTCTGAGTTTTGACCGCCTATTGCGACAACCACCTTATCAGAGCAGGCAAATTCATCTGCGGCTGTGCGACGCCAACCGCACCGCCAATATGCGATAGAAAAGAGACGGCTTGCGAAGCATTTAAGGAGCATCTACATTCGCCGACCGAATACATCACTCGCGACAATGTGAGGATTAAATTGGCAACCAGCCTCGCATTGTCGCGTTTTGATTTCGGCCAGCATTGCGGCGACCCGATGGCTTCCCTCTCTCCATCACCTGTCTTTTGACATCCAATATTTAGTAACCATTGTGCGGCTGGATTTAGTAACCATTGTGCAGCTGGCGAGGAAAACCTGGAACTTTGTTCTCGCGATCCATTCGGGATCGCCTAATGCCGAGTACGCCAAATGTCGAATCGTGAAAAATACAGACAGAAGGCACTCTACTGCTTGCGTGCTGCCGATGGTGTGCACGGCTCCAGCGAGCGTCTGGCGCTCCTCAGCCTTGCCGGAAACTATATGGCGCTGGCCAATTTTGTCGCCGGCCACGAAGCCTACGGGCCGGTGGAGACGGGTAACCCAAACCGCGACACGCAAGAAGACAATTGAGCCGCCCGGCACCTGCCCCGCTTAGCAAAAACCTTGCCAGGTGCACGATCTGGAACTACCCACGTCTGCCGACCACGGCTTCTGAGGCAAAACCTGTGCTTTTCGTTCGGCAAAGCTCATGTTGAAGCGATCTGTCCAGCAGAACGCGCCGCGACTTTGGCGAAGGAATGTCGTGGCATTGCCGCAATTTGATCTCACCCGAAAAATCGAAACCGGCGCATGGCACGCGATTAGCCGACTGCGAGGTAGCCGCCGCTCACGGATGGCGCCCCGCGTATCGAGCGGGAGCGCTACGCCATCCTGATCGAGATCGCCGGGACGAGGTATGACGCCGCGCGTCTCACCTCTGCTAACCATCAAATAAGATTTCGGCTGGAACCTGCGGTATGGGGGCGTGAGTTGTGGCGACGCGGGGCTGTTGAAAGGAACCTGCTGAAAGGAAAGCCGCACATGCGCTTTGTGCTATTCGCCTCGCTTCTGTTGAGCAGCGCAGCGCTCGCGCGCGATGATGGGCGATATGCCAATAGCCCGCTCAAACAGTGGTTTGACTCTCTCAAAAGTGCCAGGGGCTTCTGCTGTTCCGAAGCTGACGGGCGAGAGACCGAATACGACATACGCGAGTCGCGATATTGGGTTCCGATCAATGGGGTGTGGACCGAGGTGCCGGAAGACGCAGTGATCACAGAGCCCAACAAGGTTGGCCGTCCCATGGTGTGGCTCGATCCCCTTCAGAATATACGGTGTTTCCTGCCAGGACCGGGGTTATGAGACCGCACCGCGCTGCAAGCGTCGCAAGCGACCTTGCGCCGGCGGGAGCTTGCCATCGGCGAGCCACTCGGTGGGCCGGCGCGCTTAATTTGCGGTTTTTTTCTCTCTGCCTGCGGTGTCTTGGAGGATTCCGTCACGCCGCTTTGCGGCCCTCGGCGAGGTTTCCAAACCGCCGTTTCGCCTCATCGCAAAGCCGTGCCGATTGCTCTCCTGCCTGACGCGCGTAACCAAGATAGGTTTCTATGTTGTCGCGCATGACCTCGCTCTGTAGTGCGGCGAAGTCCTGGGGCGTCCTGCACCGCAAGAATGAATCAATGCGATCGAAACCGCGGTCCAAGCGTGCGCGGGCTATTTCTACCCATTCCTCATAGAGACGCTGCGTCATTTCCGTCAGGACGGTGCCGGACTGGACAATGGCCTCCAAGTTGCTCGATGACCTTTGCGCAGCCGTCTGTGCGCCTTCTCCCGAAAAGCCGACAGCGCGACCGAACTGATCGGCAGTGCGCTGGGTCATCTGTGCCGCCAGTCTCGCACCGCAGTGAAACGTGTGCTGGAACGTTTCGGCGTTGCGTTGCATCATTTCGACGCCCGCACGAATCGCCTCGTCGCTTGTTCGTGCTGCTGCATCTTTGACCCGCGATGCACTCTCGGCGAACTCGTTCACGGTCCTTTCAGCGGCCCTTTCAGATGTCCGGGCGGCCTGCTCGACGGGATCCATTGACTTGTTCTCCTCGGTGGGGTTGCCGGATTGCCAGACCTTCATGTGATCCTCCTTTTGCGCGTCGCGCGCGAACAACCGGCTTGCCCGGCCCGTCGCGTGCTGCTCGGCACCCCCAGCTCCTTGCCGTGTCAACTCAAGCGCGACCTCCAGGTTCCGGCCGCAATGTCAAGTCCCGGTTAGCTTTTCCCGTCATGGGCTGCGTCGGTTGGCGTGGGATTCGTTTTTCGGTTTCGACCCGCTTGTTTCGTGTTGCGGCGTTGTTTGTCCGCCACGCCAATTCCCGTCCGCCAGTGACAAAACATGGCCGCGTTCACGGAACGAAACCTCGAGCAAACGAATTTCCCGATCAGCGAGTGCGCAACAGGAGCCATATGATGTGCGACTACAGCCTAGAGCACGTGGAGAGCCGTCCCGCCAAGGTTGGTGACCAACTGGTGTCGACCGTATTCAGCAATTCCATCACCCGGGGATTTGCGGATGTAGGAAACCCGCAGGTGGCGGTTTGTCTCGCGCCTGGAACGGAGCTGGTATTCGACCGCGATGTTGAATGCGACCACGCCCTTGGATTTTTCCCGACGAAGAAAATGGGTGAAAATACGGCCCGTTTCCGGCGAATCAACCAGGACCGTCCGCACGAACATCATGATGCATTGGAGTTTCCCTCTGGACGCATCGTTCTCCTCACGAGGCTTGTGGCTGGCCAACGCGCCACCGTGCTGCAACTTCCCGTGGTGACAGCGGCATCCGAGCCCAAGTCGGATACTGAGCGCCAGCCGTCGCAGAGCGAAGAACTCGCATCGCTGCCTTAAATTTTTCTCACTGTGCGCCCCGAAAGCAAGGTCGGGGATGTTGCTGGTGGCTCCTCAAGGTCCGGTTAGCTTAGAGGAGCCATTGGCATTCGCCCGGCCTGGACATGGCCGGAATACCGCCGGCTAGTTTGCCAGCCGAGCCCGAGTATCGAGGGCCGTGTCGGCACCGTAAGGTGCCGAAAGCTTGGCAAATAAACATCACCCGCTCGACCATCCATCTGCAGCTGCACCGCCGTTAACGCCTCGACTGCGCAGTCGCTGCGCGAAGCATTTTGGCGGAGCGGATGACGAGCGGGTTCAAGTGGTTTCTCCGCGCTTCGCGGGCCCAGCCCGAGCTCAACCATTTTTTGGCTGCACAATAGCTCGGCGACGAACCCGTTTAGATGATCCGAAGCATCGGAATCATTCGCCTCGACGGACGAATCAACGCCGCCGGCCGGCAAGGCCATTTGTTGGATCGCGTATGATTTGACTGCGAATGAAGGGATCCGGATCGTTACCTTGGTAGAAGCCGAACCGCCAGATTGCATTACGATCCGTCGGCTCGCCTTGCCAGAAAGGTCCCGAGCCGTATCCCCCAGAGTCCACGTGCGATACGCGGGCGTTCCGGTGAGGCGGCTGCGCCTGGGCCGGAAGTGACATTAATACCGTCGACAACGCCGCTGCCGTAGCAGGATACATCAGGAGCCGCATGGAAATCCTCCCATTGAAGTGCTGAGCAACCGCTAACATAGTTCGTGCTTGGCGCTTTGACGTCAACTCACGCAAGAGTGAATGGACGCCCACGCGCCGCAATAGCAGCGCGGTAGCGCGCGGTCAATGCGAAGGTACGATTGGCGAGGACAAATCGCGCAGAGTTGGCAAGCGCAGACCAGATAGGTTTCTCGAAAGATTTTCTCAGCTTCCTTTTTTCATCACGCCGGTCTCCGGATCATCGGGGATCTTTGTTGCGACAACGCAGGTCGCCGCGCCTTCAACGCCAGAGGGGACTTCCGTCCACGCTCTCTTGGGATCAGCGCGACGTCAGCCGGGAATGCTATAAACATAATGGTGGAGAGGTTCTAAACGCGAGCATGTGTGCGCAAGAAACGCCGACCCATTCAAATGAGCCGCCACGCCCGTTCCAGTTCGGCCCATCGGAACAATCGCTGGCTTGAGCGCGTTTCGAAGAGGTCACCTTCCAAAAGGGATACTGAATATGTGTGACTACAGCCTGCAAAACGTAAGCTCGCGCCCCGCTACGGTGGGCGATCAACTGGTGACCCGCGATTTTCGCACCGGGACTCGCGGTTTCGCCGATGTCGACTGTCCAAGCGTGGCGGTCTGCGTGCTGCCGGGAACGGAAATCGCCTTTCCCGAGGGACTTCCGGTGGCGCGCCGCGGTTTACTGGGCTGGAGGCGAAAGCCGGTTCGCTACTACACGGCGATTTTCCGGCAAATCAACAAGGAGATGCTGAACGTTCATCACGATGCGCTCGAGTTTCCAGATGGCCAGGTGATGCTTCTGACAACCATCGCGGTTGACCAAAAGGCGACAGTGCTTCAACTCCCCGCACGTCCCAAGACTCCCGCCGAGGCACAATCCCAGCAGCGTGTCGCCTATGCGGGTTGACCTTTCCGGGTGCAGTTGCCTAGGGCTCCGCGGTTAGTGCGCCGACCTTGTCCCCAAGGCGGCAGCACTCCGCGTCAGTCCCGTCGGTGTGTGCTTTGCGGCTCGCCCATAAAAATCGATGAGCTGCAGCAACCCCGACAGGACGACCTCGGAGCGGAGTGATTATCCACGGTGTTGATGGAATGAGCGGCGATTGCGAGGATCAGTTCCAGCAGTCAAGACCGATCACTGCGCACGATATCCGAATTGGCGACTGCACGGGTTTCCCGATCGGGACCGAAATCGCTGGCGCTATCTATCGACAGAATCTCGGCGAGCCTGCTTCTCGCGCGGTTAACCCGGCTTTTGATGGTGCCGACTGCGCATCCGCAGATTTGGGCGGCCTCCTCGTACGAAAATCCTGACGCACCGACCAAAATCAGCGATTCGCGCTGTTCCGACGGAAGCATTTTCAGCGCCTTGCGAAACTCGACGATCTCAAGCCGGCTGTTCTGCTCCGGCAGCGACGTGAGCGTCTCGGCATAGGAGCCGTCAACGTCCTCAACCTCGCGCCGCCGTTTGCGATATTCCGAGCGGAACAGATTACGCAAGATGGTAAACAGCCAGGCGGACATGTTTGTACCCGGCTGAAAGGACTCCATATTGGCCCACGCCCGCAGCAACGCCTCCTGCACCAGATCGTCGGCGCGATCGACGTTTCCGCACAACGAGATCGCAAATGCGCGCAAGCTGGGGACCGACTCCAGCATCGCTTCTCGTACATTCTTCCGGAGCCCCATCACTTGCCCTCGCAATTGGGATCGTCAAGCCGCTTGAGCAATTGAACGAAGCGCTCGGGCACGCCCTGGTCTACGACCTCGCCGTATATCGATCGCAGCTGCATCCCGATTTTTGCCTTGATATCGGGCCCCAGCTTAACGACAGGATTTCTTTCCGATTTTTGTGCGTACATGGTTCTTAATCGTGGAGATGGGTTGTCCTTGCTCATCGGCTTCCTCGTGCCCGCGGCGTCACTTTTCCCTACATTCGTACTCCTGGAAAAAACTAACCAACGTGCGTCAGATAAATCGGTTCCGCTTGCCGGAACTTTTTTCGAAGTCGATGCTTAGGAAGGTAGCGCCGCGCCGTCCAATGGGGAGAAGCAACAGTGTCCGAAACAGTGTCCAAATCCCAGGCCATCGCTCAGCATGTGCCGTATTTGCGCCGTTATGCTCGTGCGTTGACCGGAAGCCAGGCATTAGGGGATTCCTACGTGACCGCGACACTCGAAGCGCTGGTCAGAGATCCGCACCGGATTACCGAAGCTTCTCAATCAAAAGTTGAGCTATTCAGAGCGTTCTCCGGAATCTGGAATTCAGCCCCGTTGGGCAGTGCGACCCAGCAAGTTATCGAGTTGACGCCCGCGGACCGCCGTCTCAGTCAAATAACCGCGATGCCGCGGCAGGCATTTTTGCTGGTTTCGCTTGAATCCTTCTCTGAGGATCAAGCGGCTGCGATCCTCAATGTTGATCGGCAGAAATTTAGGGAGCTGGTGGAGGAATCGGGGCGCGAGCTCGCCGCCCAGATTGCCACAGACATACTGATTATCGAGGATGAGGCCCTGATCGCACTCGATCTTGAAAACATCGTCGAAGGCCTCGGCCATCGCACCATTGGTATTGCGCGAACGCGAGCAGAGGCAGCTGCCCTATCCAAGAAGAAGCGCCCGGGCCTTATCCTGGCAGACATTCAACTCGCGGACGGCAGCTCGGGATTGGAAGCCGTTAATGATCTCCTGGCCGCCTTCGAGGTTCCGGTGATTTTTATCACCGCCTATCCGGAGCGCTTCCTCACCGGCGAACGGCCCGAGCCGGCGTTTCTCGTTTCCAAGCCGTACCAGCAGTCCACCGTCTCCGCGCTCGTCAGCCAGGCGCTGTTTTTTGAGCGTAACGCGGTGCAGCGCAAAAGGCGTGCGATCGGCTGACACCTGGACGGCTTCACCGGCTTGTGATGTTGCCGGCCTGGATACTCGTTAACCATTCTGGCGCGGGCCTTAGTTATTCATTCTGGCGTCCTTAGGCACAAGACAACAATACACTAAAGGAGGCGCAACTGGCCTTTACGGGTCAGTTGCGCCTCGGCTGGGCCGGCCACGCGCGGGGGAGGGGGATGGCGGCCGGTTGCCCATACAATTCCCGACGGGGGAAATTGTTCCTGTTCATTGGCACCAAATTAAAAAAAAGGGAGCGGCGCTTGTCCGGCCGGGTGGGCACGCGCCAGGATAACCGGGGATGATTTATCGTGACCTCTCGCAGTGAATGGCGTCGCCATGCGGTGAGCGGGCAGTTCGGCTTTCTGATAGACGATCGGGTAGCCAAACTGACGATGTTGGGGCTGCGGCGTTGGAGCTGCGGCAATCAGGTCGCGCCGCAGGCCCTCTCGTTGGGCCACGCCTTACGACCATAAGGAGCCGCCTGCTCGGCCGATCGCACGGGGCGCGCGCACGCGCGCCGGCCGCACAGACGGCGCACGCAGTGCGCGACTGAGCCCACGGCGGTCAACCAGTGAAGTGCGACAATGTGGGGATTCAGCCGGCCCGAACGATCCGCTTTTTGGCCAACCCGATGGCAGGCTGCCTCCTCCTGCCAGCACGCTCGGCCCGGCTCTGACCGGCTTGCGGGTGCGCGCGCCTCCGCCAGCATGGCGGCGCCCCGCGGGCAAATGTCGCGCGTGTCTCAACTGACCGCTCCGCCATGCGCGTCACATTGCCCATGAGTACCTGGCGCGCTACCCGACCGCCCTTTTTACTCCGATCGTCCGGTCTGGATTTCCACGATCGCCTTCTCCATTGCCTCATCCATGGTCCGGCGAATCTGATGGTCGGATTGCGCCACGCCCTTTGCATCGAAGTCCCTGCGGACCATGGTGAACACGCTATCACTGTTGGGATTGTCGAGATCGGCGGTGACGATATTCGCGGCATATGATTCAGCCGCCGCGCCGGCGATTCCGAGCTTTTCTGCGGCCCACAGGCCAACCAGCTTGTTGCGCCGCGCGCGGGCCTTGAACCGAAGTTCCTCATCATGCGCAAATTTGTTCTCGAAGCCTTCCTCGCGCTTGTCAAAGGTGCTCATATGTTGCCCCATTTGTGTTGCGCAATTTTCAAGTCCGCGCTGCTGGTCGCCTTGCATAATGACAAGCCTCCGTCAAGACAACTTGCTGGAAAGCGAAAGATCGTCGTTGCGGGAATGCCATGGCGGGGCTATGTCAATTGTACTCTATACGCGAATGCGCTAGCTTTTAAGGTGCGGAGAGTTGAGCGCACGGTTGATTGAGTCGCGCTGCACCGATCATCCGCCGCCGCGGAACTCGAACCGGAAAACGGAGCCACGGCACACATGGATTTCCTCAAGCCACGGTACACTCCAATGAGCCGACGTCGCCGCATCTACGAAGGCAAGGCGAAGGTTCTTTATGAAGGACCAGAGCCGGGAACGTTGATTCAGCACTTCAAGGACGACGCCACTGCTTTCAACGCGAAAAAACATCAGGTGATCGAAGGCAAGGGCGTACTGAACAATCGCATTTCCGAATACGTGTTCCAGCACCTCAATGACATCGGCGTGCCCACGCATTTCATCCGCCGGCTGAATATGCGCGAGCAGCTTATCCGGGAGGTGGAGATCATTCCCCTTGAAGTCGTGGTGCGCAACGTGGCCGCCGGTTCGTTGTCGCAGCGGCTCGGCATCGAGGAGGGAACGCAGCTGCCGCGCTCGATCATCGAATTCTACTACAAGAACGACTCGCTCGGCGATCCGATGGTGTCGGAGGAGCATGTCACGGCTTTCGGCTGGGCAACGCCCCAGGAGATCGATGACATCATGTCGCTCGCCATCCGGGTCAATGATTTCCTCTCCGGCCTGTTTCTCGGCGTCGGTATTCGCCTCGTGGGTTTCAAGATGGAATGCGGACGGCTGTGGGAAAACGACACCATGCGGATCGTGGTCGCCGACGAAATCTCGCCCGACTCATGTCGGCTGTGGGATATCAAGTCCAGCGAGAAGCTTGACAAGGACCGCTTCCGCCGCGATCTCGGAGGGTTGCTCGAGGCCTATACGGAGGTCGCCAAACGCCTCGGCATCATGGGGGAGGGCGAACCTCCGCAGGGCACCGGGCCCGTTCTCGTCAAGAGCTGAAGAGTCAGAGCTCGCTCAGGGTGGGCGTCCCAGTGATCGCTAGCGGGCCAATGACCGTGCCAGAATGCGACGCATTCACGGACAGGCGATCCGGCGAAGCAAAATGCGAGCTCATCGGTCCCCTCTTGAGCGGCAACGGGTCATTGCGCGCGGTCCTGGAGCATTCAAGGCTCCGTGGGCGGCACTGCCAGCGCTCGGCCTTCGCGTATCCGATAGGGATCGGACGTCCCTCGTCATTTCGATCATCGCTCGCTCTAGTCGAAGGAGCAAGACATTCGCACCATTCGATTCCTCTCGCAGGGCGCTGTCGAGGTGACCGCTTTTGCCCGAGATACGGATTATGCG
>JASHRR010000068.1 GCA_030037185.1 Xanthobacteraceae bacterium
AACGGCGTTTCCGATGCTCGCTTCACGGATTTGAATCCGCCCGAGGTGATCACCTCGCGCAGCTTTTTCTCCCCGGCCTGTGCGCCAAGTCCCGCGCCGACTTCCTGCGACAGCGAAGTCGGTAGGCAGATCATGGTCGAGCCTGCGTAGTACAGGCGACCCACCGGGTTGAGGTTCTGCTCCAGCGTGTCGCCCGCCATCGGCTCGACGATCATCCAGGTGCCGTCGGGTTTGAGGGATTGCCGGATATGGGCGCTGGCGCCGGCCGGGTCGCCCATGTCGTGCAGGCAATCAAAGCAGGTCACGAGATCGAAGTCCTTGCCGGGATAGCCCTTCGCGAGGCCAACTTCAAAACGCGTGTTGGCCGACACACCATGTTCATTGGCGTGCGCCTGCGCGTCTTTAATCGAGTCAGGGTGGAAGTCGTAGCCGATGAATGTCGACTTCGGAAACGCCTTGGCCATCAGCACAGTCGACCAGCCATGCCCGCAGCCGACATCGGCGACTTTGGCTCCGCGCTCGAGCTTTGCGACTACGCCATCGAGTGACGGCAACCACTGATGCACAAGGTAGTTGTGGTATCCGGGCCTGAAGAAGCGCGCGACCGCGCAGAACATGCAGCCGGCTTGATCGCCCCAGGCAACGCCTTCGCCGGATTTGAACGCTGCCTGCACCTTCGGCTGATTGTCGAGAAGGGCTGTCATCAGATCGAAGCCGCCCATCATATAGACTGGGCTATCCTCATTGACGAATACCATCGCTTGCTCCGGTGGCAGCGAGAACGTTTCCGTCTTCGCGTCGTACGCCAGATAGTTGGATGCCGCCTGAAACGAGAGCCATTCGCGCAAATAGCGCTCGTGCACCTTGGCGGCCTTGGCGAGTTGGGCAGAGGTCATGGGGCCGTTCTTGTGAAGCATGTCGTAGAGCCCGAGTGAGCCGCCCAGGCGCACCATGGCGACGCTCGCCGCGCCGCCCAAATCACCGAGCATTTGGCCGATAAAGACATTGAGCTTTCCTTCGTCAATCATGGTCGATCTCCACATAAAACCAATTGTTTGTTTGATGGAAAACGCGGGCACGTGAAGCACGCCGAACGGTACAATGACGCTCCGCCCTGGGCATCAGCAAAACGGCTGACACGCAAAAAAAGCCGCTTTCCGCTGTTGAATTAAAGACTTAGACTAAGACTAGACTAGACTAAGATCGATTTGCAGCGAACGAATTGGGCAAGTTCATCGGCTTGCCATCAAGCGATATTGCGCGAGCATTGCAAATGGTCAGCGAACGCAGATTCACAGCTCTCATCGCAGCAATTTACGACGCCGGCACAGACTTTCGGTGCTGGCCGAAAGCCATGCGCCTCATGGCACAGGCGTTTAATGCGCCCGCCGTTGTGATGGGCTGCAACAGCCCGCATCTGGAAGAAGTCTTCGCGATCGCGCCGCAGATCGATCCGGTTCAGAATGAGCGGTACGCTTCCTACTATCACCGCATCAACCCAATGGCAAAACGTGCGCTGTCCTCGCCGATCGGGGCTGTCAGAACGGATACGATGATGATCCCTCGATCCGAATTTGCCCGGACCGAGTTCTTCAACGATTTTCTTCTTCCGCAAGACCTCGGTTCGATGCTCGGCGCCGTCGCTCACATTGAGCACACGCGGCAGTTCAACGTGGTCATCCAGAGAGGACGTGAGTTCGACCGCGAGGAGATCGCCCGCTACCGACGGCTCGCGCCGCACCTTCGGCGCGCCGTGCAACTCAACGTGAAGCTGGAATTGTTGAACCTGCAATGTGCGGCTTCCGCCGAAATGCTTCATCGGCTTGATAAGGGTGCCTTTGTTGTCGACGCTTCGGCGCGCGTGCTCCTGGCAACCCGCGAAGCCGAGCGGTTGATGAGAACGGAAGGCGGCCTACGCGTCGTCAACGGCATGCTGCGGGCCCGATCCACATCCGATACCGCCCAGCTGCACGCGCTCATTGCGGGCTGTACTGGGCAAGAGGGCGGCTTGCTCCTGGTGGCGCGTGGCCCAAATAGAGCACCGATCACGGTGTCGGTGCTACCGTTCCGCCGGGACGAGTCGATCGTCCTGTCGCAGCGCCCCGTGGCGATCATATTCACGTCCGATCCCGATCGGGCACAAGAGCCGACCGCGGATCGCATCAAACTGCGTTATGGTCTGACGTCGGCGGAGACCGCTTTTGCCATCGAGATTGCCAAAGGCGACGGCATCCAGGCGTGCGCGGACCGGCTGGGCATTTCTCGTTCGACGGCGCGTACGCATCTGCTGCACATCTTCAGAAAGACCGACGCGAACCGGCAAGCGGAATTGGTGCGGCTTTTATCATGGCTTTGACAAACCAGCATGGTCCGGTTTGGTCGGGTAGGACGATGGCGCGGACCTTCGAATGATGCCGACGTTTCCATCATCCCCCCTAAGATTCCGGCCGAGTAGGAGAAGAGTCGATCGGCCCTTTTAGGGTCCCCTTGTCTGTGTCCGCCGTTTCCAGCTTCGCTCGGGTAGGAGGATGGCGCGGTACGAGCCGTTTCCATCCTCCCCCCTAAAATTCCGGACGGTGGGTTTTCCTCAGTCCGGCTTCAAAGCTGGCCTATCAGATAGGACCTTCCTTGATGTAGCACTGCTTAAGCCAAGCACCCGACATTCCCAGTGTTGCAGCAAGTTTGACCTATCCTTCGTGCGTTCCGCAGCAGACGTAGCGTC
>JASHRR010000584.1 GCA_030037185.1 Xanthobacteraceae bacterium
TGTTCCCGGTGACCACCGGCCCAGGGAACTATTTTGGCGTTAAAGGTTACCGCGCGAGCTTGCCCAGTTCGTCGGCGAGTTCCGGCAGCGCCTTGAACAGGTCGGCGACGAGACCATAATCTGCGACCTGGAAGATGGGCGCCTCTTCGTCCTTGTTAATCGCCACGATCACTTTGGAATCCTTCATGCCGGCCAGATGCTGGATGGCTCCCGATATCCCGACCGCGAGATAAAGTTCTGGCGCTACGACTTTACCGGTCTGACCGACCTGCCAGTCGTTCGGCGCATATCCGGCGTCGACCGCGGCACGTGAGGCGCCGACCGCCGCGCCAAGCTTGTCGGCCACCGGCTCCAGGTACTTGGAGAAATTCTCGCGCGACGCCAATCCGCGTCCGCCGGATACGACGACGCGGGCCGAGGTGAGTTCCGGCCGATCATTCCTGGAGATTTCTTCGCCGACAAAGGCTGACAGCCCCGGATCAGCGGGCGGCGACACCTGCTCGGTCATCGCCGCGCCGCCCTCGCCTGCAGCCTGAAAGGCGGCGGTTCGCACCGTGATAACTTTCTTGCCGCCTTTGGAGCGCACGGTCTGCACGGCGTTGCCGGCGTAAATTAGCCGCTCGAACGTGTCGGGCGACAGCACCTTGATGATGTCCGAGATCTGCATCACATCGAGCAGCGCCGCGACGCGCGGCATGATATTTTTCGCGTTCGCGGTTGCCGGCGCCATGACGGTGTCATAGCCGGCCGCCAGCGCAACGATCAGCGCTGCCGTCGGCTCCGCCAGCATATGCTCGAACGGCGGCGCATCTGCGATCAGCACCTTTTCGGCGCCGTCGAGCTTGGCGGCGGCCGCCGCCGCTCCCTTGCAGTCCTTGCCGGCGACAAGGATGTGGACCGGCGCGCCGACAGCCTTCGCGGCCGTCATCGCCTTGGCGGTTGCGTCCTTCACGCTGTTGTTGTCGTGTTCGGCGAGGAGAAGAGTCGGCATCAGAGTGTTTTCCGGGAACGTTGATCGGATCTCTCCTCCTGGGGAGAGATTTGGAATGCGGGCGGCTTCGCGCGCACCTTGCGGGTGAGGGGGCAGCGCTACCTATTCGGGCCGTTCCCCCTTACCGGCACCGCGCCAGGGTGATCCGAGCCTCTCGCCTCCGGGGAGAGGTGAACGGTGACGTGGCCGCGCCTGTGAACCATGTCGAAATCCGCCCTAGAGCACGCCTGCCTCGTTTTTCAGCTTGCTGACCAGCTCGGTGACCGAGCTGACCTTGCCGCCGGCTTTCCGCGCGGCGGGCTCGGTTGTTTTGAGAATCTCAAGCCGCGGCGTCGTATCGACGCCGTAATCGGCCGGCGATTTCTCGCCGATCGGCTTCTTTTTCGCCTTCATGATATTGGGCAGAGAGGCATAGCGCGGCTCGTTGAGCCGCAGATCGGTGGTGACAATCGCCGGCAGCTTCAGCCTCAGGGTCTGCAGCCCGCCATCGACCTCGCGCGTGACGCTGACGGTCTCGCCTTCGATCACGACCTTGGACGCAAACGTTCCCTGAGGCCAGTTCAACAGCGCTGCCAGCATCTGGCCGGTCTGGTTGCAGTCATCGTCGATCGCCTGCTTGCCGAGGATGACAAGCCTTGGCTGTTCGGCTTCGACGACGTTCCTGAGGATCTTTGCAACCGCGAGCGGTTCGACGATCCCGTCGGTCTTGACCAGAATGCCGCGGTCGGCACCCATCGCGAGAGCGGTCCGGATGGTTTCGGACGCCTGCTGCGGCCCGATCGAAACCGCGACGATCTCCGTGACCTTGCCGGCTTCTTTCAGACGGATCGCCTCCTCGACGGCGATCTCATCGAACGGATTCATCGACATCTTGACGTTGGCGAGCTCGACGCCCGTCCCGTCGGTCTTGACCCGGATTTTGACGTTGAAGTCGACGACCCGCTTGACGGGCACAAGAATTTTCATTCTGGGCTCTCCAGAAAACGGCGCGCAAACTATGACCGGCGTTCCGGCGTGTCAACGCGCCGGCCGTTTTTGCTCGTTTTTGCTGATGCCGAAGCTCGATAGGGCATTCGGGTTCATTCCGGTATTCGATTTCGGCGTCAAGCTCGCGTTGCCATACGTCTTTGCAAAGCCTGTATCTTGCTCAAATGGATGCTGCCTCCCTGAACCGCAACAGCCGGGAACTTTCCACCCGGCAGCTGGACGGCCGCATAATCATCATGCCGCCTGGCCGTTTCAACCATCGTCACAGCGGTTTTGCCCGGGCACCCAGAGCACGTCACCGGAGCCGCTTTGATTGACATAGCGGCTTGCCACAAAGAGAAAGTCCGACAGCCGGTTCACATATTTGAGTGCGACCGCCGACACCTCTTCGCCGGGCCGGTCGGCCAAGTCGGCCATCATGCGTTCCGCGCGGCGACAGACCGTGCGGGCAACGTGCAGATGCGCAGCCGCCGGCGTTCCGCCCGGCAGGACAAACGAGCGCAAGGGCTTAAGTTCGGCGTTGAGTCGGTCGATTTCGGTCTCAAGGCGCGTCACCTGGGCCTCAGTGACGGTCAGCCGTGCTCCGCCGGGGCCCTTTCCCCTGGCAGGTGAACACAGGTCCGCCCCAAGGTCGAACAGATCGTTTTGGATCCGCCCCAGCATGGCGTTGATCTCTGCATCGCGGGATGTATGGAGGCGGACAATCCCGATGGCTGCGTTGGTCTCGTCGAGCGTCCCGTAACAGGCAATGCGCAGATCGTACTTCTTGCGCCGCTCGCCGTTGCCGAGCGCGGTCGTGCCATCGTCGCCGGTGCGCGTATAGATGCGGTTGAGAACGACCACGTGGACCTGCCGATCCGGAGCTACCGCCCCATTGCCCAGACGGTTAACATGATGATGATGACAGCGATGAATTGCAGTACGACGCGCCAGCGCATCAGCGTCTGCGACAGATTGGGCGACCCGCCGCGCAACATGTTGTAAAGACCGAGCATCAGCACGACGGCCACGGCGGCGATTGCCAGCGGAACGACGTATGCGGAAAGAAAGTTGGCCATTTGGCATTATGTAGCATCGCCACTGCGCCAGCGCCATGGCGGATCCCGGCATGAAGGGTCGCATCATCATATTGGGTGGCGCCGGCCGGCTTGGTCGCGCGGCCGCTCACGTTTTCAAGTCTGCGGAATGGCAGGTCGCAAGCCTGGTGCGGGCAAGCTCGGCCGAACGCGCCGCGCCCGGGACTGAAATCGTCGAGGTCGATGCGTGCGATACGCAATCGGTCGTCGCGGCCGCGAGCGGCGCTGATGTCGTGCTCTACGCCCTCAACACGCCCTATACCCAATGGGGGCGGTTCGCACTCCCCTTCGCGGATACCGCAATCGCGGCCGCTCGCGAAAACCGCGCCACCTTGGTCTTCCCGGGCAACCTCTATAATCATGGGGCCGGCATGCCGGCCCGGATCGACGAAGCCACGCCGATGCGGCCGACCTCGCGCAAGGGCGCCATACGGATCGCAGTCGAGCGGCGCATGCGTGAAGCCGCCGGGGGCGGCTTGCGGACAATCGTCTTGCGCGCCGGCGATTATTTCGGCGAAGGCACCGGGTCATGGTTCGACCGGATCATCGTGAAGGAAATCGCCGCCGGTCGGCTGACCTATCCGGGTCCGCTCGATATCGTTCATGAGTGGGCTTATCTGCCGGACCTGGCACAAGCCTTGGTGGCGCTCGTCGAGCGGCGCGACCAGCTCCCGCCGTTTGCGGCGTTCGGATTTGCCGGCCACGCGGTGTCAGGGCGCGAATTGCTTGCCGCCATCTCACGCGCCTGCCGGCGCGACTTTAAGATCGACTTCATGCCGTGGCGTTTGCTGAAGCTGATGGGCGTGGTGGTGCCCGTTTTCCGCGAGCTCGCCGACGTTTCATATCTATGGTCGACCCCGCATGCCATCGACGGCGCCCGGCTCGCGGAAATCATCGGCGATCTTCCCCGCACTCCGCTGGATCAGGCGATCGCCGCCTCGCTCGCGGCGCTTGGAATCAGGCGACGAGCAAAAACATGACTTGAATGCCGTTTCCCGGATATTGTAAGTCGGTTTTGCAAACGAGACCAGTCGAGCTGAACGAAAAAGCTACTCTTATAGGTAGAAATAATGCCAACTATAGAAATAATCCCAACTATACATGCCGGGTTCTCACGTTCTAGTTCCCCACCGGACCTAGCCCGACCTGCAGCGCATGAAAGTCTGTTCTACATTTCAGTGCCGGGCTGGATATTTTTACTCACTTTTCATCTTAGTTTGAATTGCCATGTTCGCCTCGAAGCTGTGTGTTGAGCCGGACTGCAGCAAAGGGCAGACCTCCGATCGAAAAGGCCACGGCAACCGCCGTCAATGCGCAAGTTATTTCGTGGCGCTGCCGATCCGGGGAGCGCTCCGCGAACCATCTCACGGATCTCACCTGCGGGCTGCGGCCTGCCCTCGCCCGCGGACACAGGAGGGTCGCCGGGCCGTATTCCAACGCTTGGGGCCGCGACACGCGGGATGTTTGCTATGAAACCGGGCGTCGAGGCGAGCAATCCGCGGCAGTGCCTCGAGTGCGGAAAGCTGATCGTCCACCGCAGAATCACGGCGCTCTATTGCTCGGGAAAATGCCGGGAAATCCATAATGCTCAAAAGCGGCGGCGGGTCCGAGGCGAGAGGAAAGCTGTTCCTCCGCGGACCTGTGAGCCGGAGACAAACGCATAAAGCGGGACCTCTCACACGACCTTGCCAGGGTTGAGGATGTCGTTGGGGTCGAGGGCGCGCTTGAGCGTGCCCATCAGCTCGAGCGCCACCGGGTCCTTGAACTGCGCCAGCGCCTTGCGCTTCATCACGCCGATGCCGTGCTCTGCAGAGATGGAGCCGGCAAATTTCGTCACCAGCCGATGCACGGTCTCGTTCATTTCGTCCCACCGCGCAAGGAAGGCCTTCGTGTCGGCGCCCACCGGCTGGCTCACGTTATAGTGGATGTTGCCGTCGCCGAGATGGCCGAACGGCACCGGTCGGCTGCCGGGGATCAGCGCTTCGATGGCCTCACCCGCTTCGCGCAGGAACTCCGGCACCGCAGCGACCGGGACGGAGATATCGTGCTTGATCGAGCCGCCTTCCCCCTTCTGCGCCTCGGGAAGAATCTCGCGCAGGCGCCAGAAGGCGCGGCGGTGCTCGCTGCTGTCGGCAACGGCGGCATCGTTCACCAGACCACGCTCCATCGCGGTTTCCAGCGCCTCTTCGAGCGGCGTCCGTAGATCGTGGCGCATCGCCGATGAAACCTGCAACAGGACGTACCATGGATGTTTCTGATCGAGCGGGTCGCGCACGCCGTGGCCGTGCCGGAGCGCGAAGTCGATTGCCAGGCGACACATGAGCTCGAAGCTGGTGGCAGCGCGATTGCTTCGCTCCTGCACCAGGCTGATGAGCTTGACCGCAGCGAGCGGCGACGGCACGCCGACGAAGGCGGTCTCCACCGCCTTCGGCGCCGGAAATAGCCTGAGCACTGCGGTGGTGATGATGCCGAGAGTGCCTTCCGCGCCGATGAACAGGTGTTTGAGATCGTAGCCGGTGTTGTCCTTCTTGAGCTTGTTGAGCGCATTGAGGACCCGTCCGTCGGCAAGAACGACTTCCAGGCCAAGCACAAGCTCGCGTGCGACACCATAAGCGAAAGCGCTGGTCCCCCCGGCATTGGTGGCCAGATTGCCGCCGATGGTGCAGCTGCCCTCCGCGCCTAGCGACAGCGGAAACAGACGGTCAGCCGCAGCGGCCGCAGCCTGCGCTTTCGCCAGCACCACGCCTGCCTCGCAGGTCATGGTATCGGAAAGGACGTCGACCTCGCGAATGCGGTCAAGCCGCTTGAGCGACAATACGATCTCGCCGTGGTGAGGGATCTGTCCGCCCACGAGGCCGGTATTGCCGCCCTGCGGTACGATCGGTGTTACGGTCTCGTTGGCGAGCTTCATGATCGCCGCGACCTCCTCGACCGAGCCCGGCCGCAGCACCAACGCCGTGCTGCCGTGATAAAGCCCGCGCCCTTCGATCAGGTACGGCTCCTGTTCCGCCGGGTCCGTGATCGCATATTTTTCACTTACGATCGCGGCGAAGCGGCCGATCAACTCGGACGAAAGCATGGCGAGCGGTCGCGTCAATTGCGTGTTCACTCAGGATTCCCGGCCGCAACGTATCTAACTCGCCCGCTGCGGTCGAGTCATTAAGGATGGCGCGGTGCTGCGGCGTGGCGGAGCCGATCATTGATGGCTTCCCCAAGGCCTTCGTCCGGTATCGGTGCGACCGCAATGGAATCGACGCCGGCGCCATCCAGTTGGCGCAGATAGTTGAACAGATTTCCGGCGGCCTCGACCAGGTCGCGGCGGGTGGACAGGTTGAGAACCATCCGCGCGTTGCCGGCGTTCTGCGGCAACGTCGTTCCGAACGCCAGCAGCGCTTCGCCGGGCACCACCGTGACCGCGTTCATGCGCACAAGAGCATGCGGCGCATAATGGGAGATCAGCATGCCGGGGGCCAGTGGACGCCCGCCGCCATCGGCCGTATGCGCAGGGCGCGTTGCGATGGCGACCTCATGGCCAAGGCATTTTTCGATCGCCCCGCGCGGCGTTGAGCCGGGGCGCAGCAGCACCGTTGTGCCGAGACAGGCGAGGATGGTCGATTCGATCCCGAGCGGCGTCGTGCCGCCATCGACGATGAGATCGATGCGGCCACCGAGGTCGGCCTGCACATGCCTTGCCGATGTGGGCGACACCCGACCGGAGCGGTTGGCAGACGGCGCCACCACGGGCTTGCCGAACGCGGAGAGGATGTTGCGGGCGACCGGATGGCTCGGCACCCGCACCGCAATGGTGTTGAGCCCCGAGGTGGCGAGTTGTCCGACCGGACAGTCGCGGTGCTTGGCAAGCACGAGCGTCAAGGGTCCCGGCCAGAAGGTCTCGGCCAGCTTGAGCGCCTCTGCGTCGAATTGCGCCAAGCTGCGCGCGGCCGCCAGGTCGGTCACATGGGCGATCAACGGATTGAAGGTCGGCCGCTCCTTGGCGGCATAAAGCGTCGCCACCGCGCGGTCATTGGCGGCATCCGCACCGAGGCCATAAACGGTCTCGGTCGGAAAGGCCACGAGCCGGCCGGCCAACAGAGCGGATTTGGCCTGCTCGATCGTCTGAGAGTTCGCCCCCGCGACCACCGTGGCAATCGCCGGCATCTTGGATGTCTCCGCGTTTGACCCCATATGCTGCCTGGCGGATGCGGGCGCAATGGTTGGGCTAGCGGGGGTCAGCTGCGGGTGTGAGCTGACGGCCTTTGCGGTGTGGTGCTTGCGGCTCGGCGGCGGCAAGGCTATAAGGTCGGCCGCCAAGATACCAAATATCGGAGTGTGGCTCAGCCTGGTAGAGCACCTCGTTCGGGACGAGGGGGTCGCAGGT
>JASHRR010000585.1 GCA_030037185.1 Xanthobacteraceae bacterium
TCGTGGCCATCGGGCAGGATTCCGAGGCTGCGGACTTCGGACGCCCGCGGCCGTCGCTTGCGCCCACGCCGCTGCCGCGGCCGTATGCGTTGGATGAATGAGCCGGCCGGGCGTGCAACTTGGGTTTAAGGATCGATCACGCCGGCCGGTGTCCCCACCAACGCCAGCCCGCCGGCGAGCCGACAATCCTCGATCGCCGTCCCGCACGCCGACGCACCCCAGCGGCTGTGAGGCTTGACCACGTCGCTCCACTCGGCTAGTTGCGCGGTTACCGGTCTTTTTAGGGGCTGTCGCCAGCGCGACTGCGGCTTGTTGTACCGGTGAGCCCTCTGCCGCCGCATGCGGGAGCGAGCGCAGGGAGCATGGCTCCAGCGTTGCCACTCCCGCTTGCCACGCTCGCTTGCCGCGGCGATGATCCGCATGTTTGCGCCGGCATGGGACGCTATGATCTTGCCACGGCAGGTGATTCGGAGAACGGCGTGATTCAATTCGAGAATGTCGGATTGCGCTACGGGCTTGGCCCCGAAATTCTGCGCGACCTCAGCTTCACCATAGCGCCTCGGTCGTTCCAGTTCCTCAGCGGCCCCTCGGGGGCCGGCAAAAGCACGCTGCTGCGCCTTCTGTTCTTGACGCTCAAGCCGACCAGAGGATTGATCACGCTGTTTGACCACGACACGGCGACTCTGAGCGCCGATTCGCTTGCCGTGCTGCGCCGGCGGATCGGAGTGGTGTTCCAGGATTTCCGCCTGCTCGACCATCTCACCACCTTCGACAACGTCGCGCTGCCGCTGCGGGTGCTTGGCCGCGACGAAGAGGGTTATTACGACGAGGTCGCCGAGTTGTTGAACTGGGTCGGGCTTGGGGAACATATGTGGGCGCTGCCGCCCGTGCTTTCGGGCGGCGAGAAGCAGCGCGTTGCGATCGCCCGTGCGGTGATCGCACGGCCGCAACTTCTACTGGCGGACGAGCCAACCGGCAATGTGGATCCGCAATTGGCTCAACGCCTTCTGCGGCTGTTCATCGAGTTGAACAAATCCGGCACCTCGGTCGTCATCGCCACCCACGATATCGCCCTCATGGACCAGTACGACGCCCGTCGCCTCGTGCTCCATGACGGCTACGTCCATGTCTATGACTAGTCGGGTCAGCGCGGCGCTGCGCAAGGGGCTGGTGCGTTTGCGCCGCAGACCGCCGCGGCCCGGCGGCGAAACGCGCGGCGACGTGCACATCGTCCCGAGGGATTCGATCGCCGCCAGCGCGCTCGCCGCCGTGGTTGCAATCATGACGTTCCTGGCTGCGGTAACGAGCGGCGGGGTCGCAATGGTGATCGGATCGGCGAATGAATGGCAGGCGGAAGTGGCGCGCGAAATGACCATTCAGATCCGCCCGATCCCCGGCCACGACATCGAGGCGGAGATCGGCAAGGCGCAGGCGCTGGCGCTGGCGGCACCGGGCGTGATTGAGGCGCGCGCTTTCAGCCGCGAGGAATCGGACCGCCTGCTGGAACCATGGCTGGGGTCCGGGCTTACTCTCGATGACCTGCCGGTGCCGCGGATGATCGCCGTCAGGGTCGCGCGAGGAGCCGCGGTTGACACCGCGGCCCTGCGTCAGTCGCTCGCTCGCGAAGTCGCGGGCGTGAGCCTCGATGATCACCGCAGCGGTATCAATCGCATGCGCGGCGTGGCGAAGGTGGCTATCGCGGGCGGCATGGCGGTGTTCGGCCTGGTGTTGGCCGCCACGGTCCTGTCGGTCACCTTTGCGACCCGCGGTGCAATGGCGAGCAACCGGCCGATTGTCGAGGTGCTGCATTTTGTCGGCGCCAAGGAGGCTTATATCGCGAGTCAGTTCCAGCGCCATTTCCTGTGGCTGGGTCTCAAGGGCGGTGCGCTCGGGGGCCTGGGCGCCATCCTGTTCCTGCTCCTCGCAGAACGGATCAGCGGCCTGTTCATCGGCAATGCCGAGGAGGCCGCCGCGGTGTTCGGCCACTTTTCAATGGATTTCACCGGGTACGCTGTTCTCGCAGCCGAGGTGGGACTGATCGCTGGCATCACGGCTCTGACCTCTCGGCACGTTGTTATCCATACGTTGAGAAACATCGAGTAAATCTCGGGCTGCCGCGGACGTCGAATCTGGCAATGTTCGGGATACGGTGATGACGGTCGAAGACCAGCCAGTCCACACAACCCAGCGCGGCGGCTGCGAGCGCCACGAGTTCGCGTTGCGGTATCGCATGATGATGTGGGTTTGCGCCGTGCCGCTCGTCGGGCTGTTGGGTCTGATCGGCGGCTTTCTCTGGTTTGCGTTCCATATTGCCGATGAGGAGCCGCCGCTTGACCGCGCCGCCGATGGAATTGTCGCGCTGACGGGTGGCGCCTCACGGATCAGCGATGCGGTGGAACTGCTGGCCTCCGGAAGGGGCCGGCGTCTGCTGATCACCGGGGTTGCGCCGACGACAAATACCGCCGAACTCATTCGCCTTGCACCCGAATCCGAGCGATTGTTCAGCTGCTGCATCGATCTTGACTACAGCGCGGTCAACACCGTCGGCAACGCTACGGAGACGAGGCGATGGGTGCGCGAGCGCGGCTTCCGGTCGCTCGTCGTGGTGACGTCGCGCTACCACATGCCGCGCGCCATGCTGGAGATCGCTCACCGGCTTCCCGATGTGACGCTGATTCCATTTCCGGTGGTCAGCGCACAGGCTCGCGCCGAGCCGTGGTGGTTCAACGCGGGCACTGCGAAAGTCCTCGCCTTTGAATATCTCAAACTCATCGTTGCGGCGGCGCGAATCTGGCTCGCGCCGGCGTCTGCAACGACCGAAATTGCGCCTCGCAGCCGGGGCCGGATTTGACGAGACGACGACGTGATCACGATTCGATCGCTGCTGTTCAACCTGCTTTTCTATTTGAATCTCGCGATCCTGCTGATCGCGGCGATACCGACCCTGTTGATGCCGCGCCCCGCGATTCTTGCGATGGCCAGGCTGTGGGCGCGCACGACGTTGTGGATGCTGCGTTCGATATGCTGCATCGACGTCGAATGGCGCGGATTGGAAAAAATCCCCCCTGGCGGGATCCTCGTCGCCGCCAAACATCAGTCCACATGGGAGACGTTCGCGCTGCTCACGCTTTTTCCCGACCCCACCTACATCATCAAGCGTGAGCTGTTGTGGGTGCCGTTTTTCGGGTGGTACGCGCGCCATGGCGGCATGATCCCGGTTGACCGCGGCGGCGGCAAGGCCGCATTGTCCGGGATGGCGGATGGCGCCCGCCGGGCACTCGGCGAAGGCCGCCAGATCATCATTTTTCCAGAAGGCACCCGTCGCCCAGCCGGAGCCGACCCGAAATATAAATTCGGGGTCGCCCACCTCTATGCGGAAGCCGGCGTTCCCTGTGTGCCGATTGCGCTTAACTCCGGCCTATTCTGGCCGCGTCGCCGTTTCCTGCGCTTCCCCGGCACGGTGCGCGTGGAGGTTCTCGACCCGATCTCGCCGGGGGTTGAGCGCAATCTGTTCTTCGCCAGGCTTCAGGATGAGATCGAGGCGGCGACCGCGCGGCTGATCGCCGAAGGCGGGTCGAGCAGGCGCCTTCGAAACCCAGCGTGAGGTTTGCGATGACGAGAAGGCGGGAGAGCAGCGGCTTTCTGACCTCGCCCCACTGGCAGGCATCGCCCGACCCCGTTCAGATACCTGTTGCAGCGGTCGCTCCCCTGCGAACCCGCAGCCACAGCCCCTGGCGGTTGAAGCGCGCGCGTGAACGCGCGAGCGTCCATAACCCCCTTCAAAGCGCAACCTGCCGGATTGGAACGACTGGCTTTGAGCCAGGAAACCTCCACAGCCCAGGTCGTTAATGATCTTGGTCGGGGTGGCCAGCCGCTCAGCGGATCACGGTCGTTTCGCTATGGCTGACGGCAATCGGCTTGCCGGCCTTGAGGGGTGGGCCGGCGACGTGGATGGGGGCGGAGGTGTCGACCGCCGTCGTGTTGCGGGCCGTCATGCCTACCAAAAGGACTGCGATCGAAGCAGCCCCCGCAACCGCCAAGATTTTGAGGTGGGTTTTTCGGTCAGCAAAAATCGTTGAATTGTTCATAACCACAACCTTCCACGCACTCTTCCAGCAGTCGCGTTCTGCACGCCCCGTTATCTAGTGTCGTTATGTAGTGTCGTCAGTGGGCAGTTGGGTTCAAACGCGCAACACGAGGTAACTTTTCCTCGATTGCGTTGTGAACGGGTCTGTAGGCGGGGGTTGGGCGCAATCCAAGCCATGCGCCGCATTTCCATCGGGCGCGTCGCGTGATCGTGTTCATGGCGCTCAAGGCGCGTGGCGCGGCCCTGCAGCTGCAGAGCCGCTATCGACACGAGCACTGTGGCGGGCAGTGCTTCCTCGATATGTTTGTGGTGTTCGCAGAGTACCAACGACATCGTGAACATCAGCTTGAGGGATTGCGAGAAGCAAGGTCGAGGGCGTCTCCAGGGGCCTGGCTCGATTGACACGGCCAAGGTGCGCTGCAGGGGAGGCTGAGGGGATGGCAGCGACTGAGATTGCGAGGGCGTTCGAGATCGGGCGGGCATCGGCGTAGCGAGCGCTGGAGGCAGGATAGAGCTGAAGCCTTCCCTTCGGGCAGCGGAAGCAACAGTTGAATTGCCGGAACTCTATGGGCCAGTCATCACCGATCTGGGCAACGGCTTGCTGGTCGCATACCTCGTCCAGATTAGCGTCCGCTAAGTGTTGTCGCTGTAGGTATTGAAAACGATCTCCGCGATCACCGAGACCGCTCGGCATCAGAATGCGGGCCCCAACCCGGCGAGGCTACTAAGCAACAACGGCGAGAAATTCAGCCCTGCGGCGAGGCGTTTGCCGTGTTCTTCGGGGGCAAGTTCGAAGCCGGCCTGATACTGATCGACGCGCTTTGGCACAGAGGTTCATGCGCAGCAGGTCGGTAAAGCACTAAATTGACCGCGGCTCCCCGCTGCGCTTGCTGACGAGACAGACCTAGGTTGCCAAGCCCCGCAGCGGCGCGATTGCACGGCGCAAGGGCAAATCACCCATTCCGGCTGCCAGAGAAAGCGAAGCAATTGTTGGCTCCTCTGCCAGAAGTAAAAGCGCGCTTCGGGTTCTTTGATTGCAATCCTGTCCCTCTTATTGTCCTTCTCACAGGCGAGGTTGAAGAAGCAATTGCGATGAACGATGTGACAGCACGACCGAA